>CAIYZW010000578.1 GCA_903930725.1 uncultured Bacteroidota bacterium | reverse complement strand
AGCGAAATTGTTGACCATTATAATACCTTGCCAAAAGAACAGGATGACCGCATTTTAAATATCATCGAAACACAAACCGAGCGATTCCAAAAGAAAACCGCAAGCTTTGAGCAACTTGAACTTAGTTTTGAGATTGCCGATAAAAAATGCACCCTGGCAAAAAAAGCCCTTCGCAAAGCCAAAGATCATAAACTCGACCAAGAGAAAATACGCCTGATAAAGTTTGAGCGGAAACACGCCAAAAAAGAACGGAAGCACCTAAAACGTTTGTTGAAAAAAGAAAAACAAAGCCTGAAAAACATCCGGAAAATCATCCGTTTACTCCAACTTACCGACTAATCCATTATTCCTGCAAAAGATATTTTATGATTGCTGCCGAATTACAAAATAACCCTTCGATAAGCCAGTTTCTCGAAACCCAGTTGCAACTTTTCAAGGGGCATTTCATTGTAACCCAGGCTACGATGGACGAAGAGGCCATCCACAAGATGCGCCTTGCCATCAAACGCATCCGGACCATCAGGGAGATGAAGAAACACATTCATTTTTCGGCTTCACTCGATAAATCGGCCTTCGATACTATAAAAAGTATTTTCAAGGTGTCAGGATTGATGCGCGATCTCCAGATTCAAATCGGGTTAATGGCGCAATACTCCGTCGAAATGAAGACTTCGTTTACCTTGTTTATGAATTATTTTGCCGAAAAAGAAAAATATTACGGTGAAATGCTCGATAAAACCATCCATAAAATAAAATCTGACCAGTTTAATAATTTACACACCACCCCCGAAAACGATTTTAATTTTATTGATAACCAGGGTATCGAAAACCAAAGCCTTGATTTTATTTCGTTTCAGATACGCAAAATCAAGAAACTGATTGTAAATCCTGCAAACGACGAAAATGTTCACGAACTCCGTAAACTGGTAAAACAGTTGTACTACCTTTTGCAGTTTTTAAACAATTATTTTCCTGAATGTTGTCTGGCAAAATATGATACCGGAAATTTACGCACAATTGGCGACAATCTGGGACATTGGCACGACCGCGTTGTTTTAAAAGAAAGAGTGCTCGAGTTTGCCGGAAATATGGGCGAAAATTTTATCCTCAAAAATCCCGAATATCAAATCCTGCTTTATATTCTGGAGGATGAGAAGCGTAAATTGCTGAAAGGTTTGGATGTAAATTTATACCTCGAAACCATCAATCTGAGGTATTTGCTTGGCGAACGTGCGCCCGAAAAATCGCACACCCAAAGCTAACCTGTTTCGCAATCTTAAATCAGAAATTATTTCGCACAAGGCTGAAAAGTAAAGGTTGCATTTTGGCTTAAAAAAACCAGATACGCTTTGCCAGGTTCAAGATTATTAAGGGTAAAAACCCCTGTTTCCGGCCAATAAAGTTTAACGCCAACAGCCTCTTTTATAATCACAACTTTAGTTAGTTCATCACCAGCAATTAAACTAATGGGCTGCGCGCACGGACTTAACACGGGTATCAGGTTCCAGCCCTGGCTAAGGTTTAGCGTTTTATCCTGTGGAACCTGACCATAAAAAGACATTTCGGTTTGCCCTGATAATTTTATCTGGTATCCCGAGTTTGAATCCCAGTCTCCGAGGGTGTTTATTCCCGCCGAAGGCCAGTAAAATCCCTGCTGGTTCCGAATAATCAACAGGTCATCACCGAGCGGTTGAAGCAAAGTTGCCAGGTGAGTATTTGTGGGAACAAAAAACGCCGAAATACCCGACCAGCCTTTGGGAAGCAACAGGGTTTGATATTTCAATACAGATAAATTTAGCTGGAGTATTTTTTCGT
>CAIYZW010000577.1 GCA_903930725.1 uncultured Bacteroidota bacterium | reverse complement strand
TAATTAATAATTTAAAACAAACAAATTTTACAATGAAAAAGATCGTATTACTTTTTGTTGCGATTGTTGCCTTAAATTTTTATGGCAAAACGCAAAATTCAATTACTGATCCCTTTTTTGATAAGGTGTCGTACAGTGGCGCTTTTGGAACCACCGACTGGACAAACGGCTGGGCAAATTTTGACCCGCAAAGCACTGTTTATCCGGCAACAACAGTTACTATTGCCGCTGGCAACATTACAACTGATGCCCATTGGAAACCATCCGGATCTCCGGTAATTGGTGCTGCAGCTTTTACTAACAGCAATCTGCAAAATTCATTTTTTGAACAGGTTAATTATGTAGGTGCTTTTGGAACCATTAACTGGACCGAAGGCTGGGCAAATTTTGACCCACAAACTACAGTTTACCCTTCAACTACTGTTACCATCAATGCAGGCAACATTTCTGCAAACACCACCTGGATGGCTGGCAATGTTTATTTGCTGAACGGTTGGGTTTATGTAAAATCAGGCGCCACCTTAACTATCGAAGCCGGTACTGTTATTCGCGGAAGCAAGAATAACCAGGGAGCGCTCATCATCGAAAAAGGCGCTCAACTTTTAGCAATTGGAACACAGGACGAACCCATCGTTTTTACATCAAACGAAGCTGCCGGTTCGCGCGATTATGGTGATTGGGGCGGCGTTATCATTCTTGGAAATGCAGTAATTAATGTAGCCGGTGGTAGTGCAGCCATCGAAGGTGGTGTAGGTTCAACTTATGGTGGAACAAATGATGCTGATAATTCAGGAACTATGAAATATGTTCGTATCGAATTCCCGGGTATTGCTTTTGCACCAAACAACGAAATCAATGGTTTAACAATGGGTGGGGTGGGAAGCGCTACCACGATTGACTACGTTCAGGTTTCATACAGCGGCGACGATTCTTTTGAATGGTTTGGCGGCGCAGTAAATGCAAAACACTTAATCGCTTATCGCGGTTGGGACGATGATTTTGATACCGATTTTGGTTTCCGTGGAAAGATTCAGTTTGGCGTTTCTTTGCGCGATCCTGATGTCGCCGACGTTTCCGGTTCAAACTCTTTTGAATCTGATAATGATGGTGCCGGTTCGGCCAATACCCCGAAAACGCATCCTATTTTTTCAAACATGAGTATTTTCGGACCAAAGGTTACTTCAGGAACTGCGGTTAACTCCAATTACAAAAGGGGAATGCACCTTCGTAGAAACACCGAATGTTCAATTTACAATTCAGTATTTACCGCCTGGGTAACCGGACTTTTTATTGATGGCACTGCTACTCAGGCTAATGCTACTGCAAACACTTTGCAAATAGAAAATACTTTCCTTGCCGGAATGAACCCCAACTTCGCAAGTACTTTCGAGGAATCTTATTTTAATGCTGTTTCCCGTCATAATCAGCTTTTTACAAATAATACCGATCTTTCTTTTACCGATCCTTATAACTTGACCAATCCTGATTTTCTTCCTTCCAAATCAATTTACAAATTGGATGGTTTTGTTTATGTAAAATCTGGCGCAACCTTAACTATTGACCCGGGTACAATAATCCGTGGAGACTTAAACAACAAAGGAACGCTCATCATCGAACAAGGTGCTAAATTGATTGCCATTGGCACTGCTTCTGAACCAATTGTATTCACTTCAAATCAGGCTGAAAGCTCACGTAGTTATGGTGACTGGGGTGGCGTAATAATTCTTGGGAAAGCTCAGATTAATGTTGCAGGTGGAACTGCTACCATCGAAGGCGGCGTTGGCTCAACTTATGGCGGCACTGATAATGCTGACATCTCAGGTAGTTTAAAATATGTCCGCATCGAATTTCCGGGTATCGCTTTTGCTCCAAATAATGAAATTAACGGTTTAACCATGGGCGGCGTAGGTAGCGGAACTTTAATTGATTATGTGCAGGTTTCATATAGCGGCGACGATTCTTTTGAATGGTTTGGCGGCCGTGTAAACGCAAAACACCTGATCGCTTTGCGCGGTTGGGACGATGATTTTGATACTGATTTTGGTTTCCAGGGTATGGTTCAATATGCAGTTTCTCTGCGTGACCCATCCATTGCCGACGTTTCAGGGTCTAACTCTTTTGAGTCGGATAATGATGGTGCAGGTTCAACAAATACACCAAAAACCCACCCGATATTTTCGAATGTCAGCGTTTTTGGACCACTTGTAACACCTTCGACAACAATAAACAGCAATTACAAACGTGGGATGCACCTTCGCAGAAATTCAGAATGTTCGGTTTATAATTCGATCTTCGCAGGCTTCCCAACTGGTTTGTTTATTGACGGAACAGCTTCACAAACGAACGCCACCAATAATATTCTGCAAATCGAAAACACCATCCTCGCTGGTATGACAGCAAATTTTGCAAGCACTTTTGAGGATACTTATTTCCAAAATGCAACCCGCGAAAACAAAGCTTTTGCTGCCAACGGCGATTTAATGATTACCGATCCTTTCAACTTGCTCAATCCTAACTTCCTGCCATTGGCAAATTCTCCTGTTCTTTTCAATTCGGGATGGACACAAGCTGTTTCGGGAGTTATTTCTTATAGTAATACGGCAGCTACCCCACTCTCAAATGTTACTGTAAAACTTTACAGCCAAAGCGGTGAGCTTGTA
Organism: uncultured Bacteroidota bacterium; assembly: GCA_903930725.1. Taxonomy (GTDB): domain Bacteria; phylum Bacteroidota; class Bacteroidia; order Bacteroidales; family 4484-276; genus CAJATL01. Next base: position 21,744 of record CAIYZW010000577.1, on the reverse strand, counting down.
AATTCAGCCACAACAAATGCATCTGGGGCATACTCAATCAAAGTTATGGACGGAATTTATGTGGTTAAACCTGATGGTGGTTCAAATCCATGGGGAGGCGTTAATATTATTGATGGTTTAAAAATTCGTCAGTTCCTCGTTGGTCAGTTAACCTTTACTGCCCTTCAATCAAAAGCTGCTAACGTTGATGTTTCAGCGACTACCAACATCATTGATTATGTTACGCTTCGTCAGAAAATTGCTGGTTTGAATCCGGCAGCATGGATCATTACCAACTATGTTTTCGAAAATCCAACAGTAAACATTTCCGGAGCAAGTGTTAATCAAAACGTAAAATCACTTTGCGGTGGCGATGTTGACGGCAGTTTTAATCCGGCACAGCCAGAGCCTTTCCAAATCGTTCCTTTGAGCGAAACAATTCAAATGAATGAATAACAGCAACTTTTTAATGAAGATTATATAAGTAAACGACATGAAAAAGATAATTTCGATATTAACCATAGTTTTGCTTTTTGCGGCAACCACATTTGCTCAAACTGCAACTTTATCTATCGGACAGGTTACAGCCAGTCCGGGCGAAACGGTGACCATTCCGGTAACTGTTTCTTCAGCTACGCCCATACTTGCCGCCGAATTTAACATCGGCTTCAACACCGCAGTTTTGAATAGTGGCACAGTTTCTTTTGTAAATTTTCATCCTAACTTTCCAGGTTACGAATGGATTACAAATACAGTTGATTCGGTGATGTATCTAAACTGGGTTTCATCAAGCTTAGTTCCGGTTACAGTTACTGGAAATACTGTTTTGTTCGAAATACAATGTACTTACCTCGAAGGTTCTACAAACCTCAACTGGTTACTTAGTTTACTTGTTAATGGCAGCTCACAGGCCATTTCGGTAAATACTATCAATGGAAGTGTAACTCCTTATGTTGAACCTGGAATTACTGTTAAAATTGCTGATGTAACCGCATCTGCAGGCAGTGTGGTTAATATTCCGGTTACAATTTCCGGAGCCAGTTCAGGAGTTTCGGGCACACCAATATTAGCCGCAGAGTTCAACATTGGTTTTGATAGCAATGTACTCGAGAACATAGCATTTGTAAACTTCAATACCGAGCTTCCGGATTACGAATGGATTACTAACACAGCCGGTTCGGTGATTTACCTTAACTGGGTTGCCTCCGACCTTACGGCTGTACCACTTCCAGATGGCGCTGTAATGTTCGAAATTCAAGCTACCTATTCAGGCGATGTAACCGAACTCAACTGGCTTCTTTCGTTGCTTGTTGACGGAGGTTCGCAGAGTGTTGCAACTATTGCCCTCAACGGTAGTGTTAACCCAAGTTCACCATCAGCCAGCGTTTTTAATGGCACGGGTAACTGGAGCCAGGCTAACCTTTGGAGTAATGGCGTTCCGGGCGAAACTACTGTTGCTACAATCGCAAGTGGTTTTGTTACAATTAATGCTGCTGCCTTATGTGCCGAATTATCGGTAAATGCAGGTGCTGCTTTAACTGTTGAAGCCAGTGGAAATCTTAGTGTTGCCAGTAACCTGACACTACTTTCAACTGCTAATGATACACCTTCCGGTTCGATGATAAACAATGGTGTTGTTTCGGTTGCAGGACAAACTTATATTCAGAGATGGCTCTCTGGTGGTCAAAACCATTTTATCTCCACAGCCGTTTCGGGTGTTACATTGAACATGCTTTATAATCCTTCAAATGCCGGCTATTTTTATAAATATAACGAGCCAACCAAATCGTGGGAAAACCTGTATCAGCTTACCACGCCTATCGAAGCAGCAAAAGGCTATGCGCTTAATTTTGAAGCTAACGAATTGGTTGAACTTCATGGCACTTTTTACAATAATGCCAGCTATTCACCGGCAATCAGTTACACCGAAAGCAAAGGTGGCGATGACGGCTGGAACCTTGTAGGAAACACTTACACCTCAGCACTCGACTGGGAAAATACCGACTGGGTAAAAACCAACCTTGAAGGTGGAATTTACTTTTATGATGGCGCCAATTACCAAACTTACAATGGCGGTTATGGTGTACCGGCCACGGCAAGCCAATTCATTCCTGCAATGCAGGGTTTCTTTGTAAAGGCCACATTAACAGGTGCAGCGCTCACTATCCCAAAAACTGCTCAGGTTCACAGCAGCCAGCAGTATTATAAAGGAAATCGTGAAGTTGTAAATGCACTCAGGCTCAAGATGAGCAATAATGGCTATTCTGATGAAACGCTTATTCGCTTTGACGCTGATGCTACTTTAGGCTTTGATGCTGACATGGATGCTTATAAACTCTTTGGTTTTAACAATGATGTTCCTCAGCTTTTTACCATAACATCAACTTACCAAACCATTGATGCTTTAAAAGAACAAGCAGCTGCAACCTGGAATGAGGTTTCGGTAAGTTTGGGTTACAAAGTTGCTAATACCGGCAACTATACCATCGAAGCTTCCGAAATAACCAGTTTTATTTCCGGACAGGTTAACACCATCGAACTCTATGATAGCGAAACCGAAGAATTTATCAATTTGATGGAAAATCCGGTTTACAACTTTCAGGGTGAAGAGGGCTTAAATACTTCCCGGTTTACGATTTATTTTAATAGAAATATTACCGCTATTGGAGAAAATATCATGCAAACCCCCGAAATTTACTCAATGGAAAAAACCATCTTCATTAAAAATGCAAGCGGAACGGCAATAATTTATAGTCTGGTAGGCCAGGAAATTAAACGTGCAGCTTTGCTCGACAATGTTATCAACACCATCCATCTTACAAAGGGTGGAATGTATGTAGTTAAGGTGATTAATGGAAATTACACTACCGAAGTCGAAAAAGTTTATTTGCGATAGGTTATGTTTATGATTACAATTTCATTATCAACACATAGCAAATTCCTGCTATGAGCAAAGTACCGGTTCATGTTTGTTAATGTTACAGGCATGAACCGGTTTATTTAACTTATTGAATTAAACAGCGGGTAAAAATGATAATATTATGAAAAGAAAGTACAACAGCATATTCATTTTGATTGCCGTATTTGCGTTAGCCATAAATTTTTCCGATTGCGCCAAAGCTCAGGTTCCTGCTACTCCGGTAAATGGAACAAAAGTTTTAGAAGGCGGAATTGTTCCTCCACCTCCAAATTCTGGCGGTGGTTCGGGGGCACAGCAAATAGGTGGCAACAACACAATTCCTTCGCCTCCAAATCCGGGTGGTGGAATCGGTTCACAGCAAATAGGCGGCTCGGGCAGCACCTTACCTGAACCTCCAAATCCCGGTGGAGGAAATGGCTCACAGCAAATTGGCGGTGGCGACACCATCCCAGAGCCCCCAAATCCTGGTGGTGGAGGTGGTTTTCCGATGGGAACCGAACTTCAAACCATCACAATTCCTGCCGGATGGAGTGGAATTTCGAGCCGGGTGATTCCTCATTTTCCAAACACCGACAGCTTGCTTGCACAGGAAGTTTCTGCCGGTAATCTTATTTTTATGCAGCATTTCAGTCAGGTTTTCTGGCCGGCCTTCAACATCAACACCATTGGAAATTGGGAAACTCACGAAGGTTACACCATCAAAGTTTTGCAGGAAACCCATTTGGATATTTACGGTTTTAAAGATTCCAACGACACCATCCAGTTTGTGCAAGGATGGAACTACCTGCCAATAATCAGCGATTGCGATGTGGTTACCAATGCACTTTTCGGCGACATCGAAGCCAGCGGAAAATTGGTAATAGTTTACGAAATTGCTGGTTCAAAGGTGTACGCTCCGCTCTTTGGAGTCAACACACTTCCAGTATTGCATCCCGGAAAGGCTTACATGGTAAAAGTCACGGCTGCGTGTTCGCTAAGTTTTCCTGATTGCATGTTTGGCCAAAAAAATGCAGGAACTATAAATAATTCAGCACCCATTACACCCTGGACTATTGTTGCGCCAACTTCAAAGCAGCAATTCATATTCTTTACCAAAAATTCCTTCACTGAACTCCAACCGGGCGACATTTTAGGTGGATTTACTAAGGATGGAATTTGTTGTGGTATTACCGAATTTGAAAAAACAGGCAAAAACCATGTTTTGGTAGTTTTTGGCGATGACCCGACAACACCCGAAAAAGATGGCTTTTTGGCCAATGAGCAAATCAAAATCAGGATTTACAGGCCTTCTAAAGCAGAGGCTGATAAACATGAATTGGATTTTGATAATGGACAGGGTACTTCTGCCGGCACCTTTATGACTAACGGAATTACAGTTTTTCAAAATGTTGATACAAAAACACAAGAATGATTTCATAAAAGAAGATTAGTTGCATAATCAGATTTGTTTTCTATTCGATAAGAGCGTGGCCGCCAAAAAACGGCCAAACTCTTTTGAATAGTTATTTTAATTCTAACTCTTACATAAATGAAAAAAACGATTTTCATCATTATTGCGCTGATTTGGAGCGCATTTCTTCAATCCCAAAATATTACCGTTAGCCTTGCAACAGTTTCGAGTGCCGATACGCTGGTTCAGGTTACCGTGCCTTTTTATGTTTCAGGACTAAGTGCCGCCACGGGTGGTACTCCAGTTGTAGCCCTGGAATTTTACGTTTACTACAACAACACCCAGGTTGATTATGTAAACACAACAAATTTTTATTCGGGAACCCCTGCTTCGCAATGGGTTTTTGGTTCGAATGGAACCAGGTTTGGCAGCAACTGGGTGCATCCACAACTTTTGCCGATAAGTATTCCCGATGGCACCAAATTGTTCGACATCATTTTTTATTACAAAAAACCGGTAAACAGCATTTTAAACGTTTCGGAAACCGAATGTGTGCTGGTAAATGCCGCCTTTCAGCAAATTCCAAATTCGACAATAAACTTTGTTGATGGAGCAATCAATTACTCCGGATTTGTTCCCCCTCCTCCGGGTTTGGTTGAGATAATTCCCAACAATTACATTTCTTTCCCCGACTCGGTTTTTAGTGTGCCCATCAATGTTTCGGGATTCGGGCTTGGCAATTCATCCCTCTCCTCTCTCACACTCAACTTAAATTTTAGCAGTGATGTTATTAATTATCTTTCTGCTGTAAATTTCGACAATCTTTTACCAGTCAATGAATGGACGATTTCATACGAGGCCGCTCAAAACAGCCTTATTTGCACATGGAATGACCCGCTTAACGAAAACGTTGTTATTCCTGATAATTCCACTCTTTTTGAACTTGTGTTTACCGGAGCTGATGCTGGCTTAAGCAGCCTCACCTTCGATTCGTTGTCCTGCAATTTTGTTCATCGTCATAACGGACAGCCAAAAAATATTTTATCGGATTTTGGAAGTGCGGAAGTCGAAATTTTTGCCCTTCCGAACCCACCACCTGGAACCATTGAATTTACGCCTGATTTATTCGTAACCTACAACGATTCGGTTATCATAGTTCCGGTTTTTATGTCAGGTTTTGGAAGCGAAAATTCCTCACTTTCTGATTTTGAGATAAGTATTGATTTTGATAATCAAATACTCGAATACCTCACGGTGTTGGCTTTTGATGAACTTTTGCCTGCGGATGAATGGTCAATAAATTACAACCCAACTTCTAGCAAATTGACCTGCACATGGAATATGCCTACATACCAAAACCTGGTGATTCCTGAAAATACTAAACTCTTCGAAATAGCCTATAAAGCGCTGGTAGTTGGAAATACAACCCTAAATTTTGATGCGGTGTCAGCCTATTATCACCATCAATTTATGGGTTATTCAATTCCTTTTACAGCAAATTATAATTCAGCCCAGGTACAAGTTTACGATTGGACGGTTCCTTTGCCTGGTTTTGTCGAAATAAATCCTGAATATTTCGTCATCAATCCCGACACGCTTGTTTATTTGCCTATCGTGCTTTCGGGTTTTGGTGAAGAAAATTCTTCCCTATCCGAAATGCAACTTGTTATTAATTTTGACGATAATATCCTGAACTTTCAAAGTGCAACTGCTTTTGGCGAGATTTTACCAGAGGGGCAATGGAATATTACTTACGACCAGGTACTTAGCCGGCTCATTTGCAATTGGGAAGAACCTTTGATGGAAAATATTGCCATCGCTGATAATACCACCATTTTTGAACTTGTTTTTAAAGCTTCAGATTTGGGAATGAGTGCAGTTGAATTTGACTCGACAACCTGCATTTTCATTCATCAATTAATTGGCAGCCAGCAGCAAATCACTGCAAATTTTGGTGGTGCCACGGTTGAAGTTATCGAAATTCCGCTTCCGCCTCCCGGCCTTGTTAAAATAGTTCCCGAAAACTTCCTCACCAATCCCGATTCTTTAATTTCGGTGCCTTTTGTTGTTTCAGGATTTGGACAGGAAAACAGCTCACTCTCTGATATGGAGCTGGTTCTGGAGTTCGACAACTCAATTTTGGAATATCAAACCACCGGGAATTTCAGTACGCTTTTACCTGCCGGCGAATGGATGATAAATTATGAAAGCGGGCAAAGCCGGATGGTTTGCTCCTGGGACGAGACAAGTTCGCAAAACCTTTCGATTCCTGATAATACAACACTTTTTGAACTTGTATTTAAAGCAACGGCCATCGGCCAAAGCGTTCTTCATTTCGATTCCATTTCGAGTGGTTTTATTCATCTGATAAACGGGACAAACCAACAAACAACATCAAATTTTGGTGATGCATTGGCCGTAGTCGTGGAATTGCCCACACCTCCTCCCGGCCTTGTAAAAATTATTCCCGAAAACTTCCTTACCAATCCAGATTCATTGATTTCGGTGCCTTTTGTTGTTTCAGGATTTGGACAGGAAAACAGCTCACTCTCTGATATGGAACTGGTTCTGGAGTTCGACAATAATATTCTGGATTATCAAACTGTATTAAATTTCAATAATCTTTTACCAGCCGGTGAATGGACTATAAATTACGAAGCCGGGCAAAGCCGGATGGTTTTCACCTGGGACGAACCAACCTCACAAAACGTTTCTATTCCTGATAATACAACACTTTTTGAACTTTTGTTTAAAGCTACGGCAGTTGGCCAAAGTGTTCTTCATTTCGATTCTATACCAAGTTATTTCATTCATCGGATAAACGGAACCAACCAGCAAATAACTGCCAATTTTGGTGATGCGTTGGCCGTGGTCGAGGAATTGCCAACACCGCCGCCGGGTCTTGTGGCCATTGTTCCGGATTATTTTGTTTCACATCCCGGCTTGTCGTTCAATGTTCCTTTGCAAATTTCAGGATTTAGCGAAAATATTTCATCGCTCTCAAAAATTGAACTTGCTCTTAATTTTCAGGATGAGATTATTGGTTTTGAATCGGCAACAGCTTTCAGCCCTTTGTTGCCACAGGAAGAATGGACGATTACTTATGAACCGGCTCAGAGCAGGATGTTGTGTGTTTGGGAAAGTCCTTCAGGAAATAATCTTCAAATCCCTAATAATACCCCACTTTTTGAATTGGTTTTTCAGGGCTTGGAAGTTGGAGTCAGTCCACTTGATTTTGATTCGACCAACTGTGTTTTTACCCATCAGCAAGGTACGGGGCAAACTCAGCTTACCGCCAATTTAGGAAATGCCACAGCCGATATTACAGAGATTACAATTCCGGTTAATTGTAAGGTTAAAATTATTCCTGAAACAATTTCTGAGATTTCCGGAAATATCATCAATGTTCCGGTGGTGTTTTTTGGTTTCAACAGCGACACCACCACAATTACAGCAGCAGAATTTTACTTTGATTTCGATAAAACCGTGCTGCAATATCAGGGTGTTGCCAACTTTAATCCTTTGATGCCACAGGCGCAATGGATTTTCAATGTGATGCAACCCGACTCGAACCGTTTTGCCTGCAACTGGGTGGAGCCAACACTTCAAAACTTGTCAATCCCTGATAGCACGACAATTTTTGAGGTAAAATTCCTTTGTCTGGCAAACGAAACAGCACTGGCTTTTGATGAGCCTGCCAACGTATTTGTTCATGTTGACCAACAATCAAACCTTGTTGAATTGACGGTTGATTTCAGCGATGGTTACGTAATTGTCCTTCCTGACAATATCGAAAATCCTGCTGCCGAAGATTTAAACATCAGGGTTGTAAACCGCCATCTATTTGTCGAACATACAGGCGGAGTTGCACGGATTTTCAATTTGACCGGGCAGTTGGTTGCTTTTAAAGATTTAACTTCCGTGACAAATGAAATCGAATTGCTGCAACAAGGCATTTATCTCATCAGCGTAATTGACGAAAACCGCCAGATTTATTCCGCCAAAATCTTCATCAAATAATCCTGAAATCAAATAATCACACATAAATAATTATTCAAATGAAAAAATTGTTCACAATAATTGCTTTCGCCTTCATGGCTTTTTCGGCTGTAGCGCAAAAAGTTGAAATCGTTCCCGGGATTATTCCGGGTGTAACCGGTCAGGTAATTACTGTTTCGGTGGTGGCTTCGGAATTCGACACCGAAACCACTTCGTTAGGTGCCATCGAGTTTTACATTGATTTCGACAACAGCGTTTTATCGTACACAGGCGTAACTAATTTTTCGCCACTCTTGCCAGTTTCACAATGGTTTTATTCAAATCCTTCGCCAGCGTTAAACAGGTTTGCCTGTAACTGGGCCGAACCCACGCTTCAAAATGTAAACATCCCAACAGGGACCGTGCTTTTCGATCTTAAATTTTTATGTATGGATGGTCAAACTGTCCTTGATTTTGATTCATTAGCAAGCATTTTTGTTCATATTGATGGAGTTAACTTTATTACGGTTCCTGTGGATTTTACCAATGGTTATGTTCAGATTAATGTTGGCCTTGAAGAGCAAAAGCAGGAAAATTACTTCCTGGCTACCGGTAACAAAATGCTCGTAATACGGAATATCGAAGGCCAGCTCACGGTTACCAATTTAATGGGCCAAAGCATTGTAAGCGCTGTGCTTGAAGGTTCAGGCGAACATTATATTCCTGTAAATAACACCGGAATTTTTATTGTCCGGGTTACCAATAAGTATGATGAAACTGTAAGAAAAGTTCTAATTTACTAATTCGACAAATACATTAATTTACTATTAAACATGAAATATCTGATCGTACTTTTTATAATGTTAGGCAGCGTCCTGGCTTCGTTTGCTCAAAAAAAAGTTGAGATTATTCCTTCGGTCATTCATGCCGAAGTTGGTTCACAAATCAGTGTGCCTGTTTTGTTATCAGGTTTTAATACTGACACATCAACCGTTGTGGCCATCGAATTTTACATTGCTTTTAATAACAGCGCACTCACTTTCGACAGTATTGTAAACGTAAATAGTCTGATGCCAAAACAAGAATGGTTTTTTTCAAATCCAGGCGCAACACTTAACCGCTTTTCGTGCAACTGGGCCGAACCCACTTTTGTAAACAATGTTTCGGTTCCTGATGAAGCAAAACTTTTCGATATTGTTTTTACTTACAACGGAGGCGAAAGTTCACTCGAGTTCGACGAAACAACAAGTCTGTTTGTTCATCTCGACCCGGGCTTTAATTTTATCACTTTGCAGGTTGATTATTTTGATGGGATGGTTATTCCGGCGCCAAACCAAAATACAACCAACTGGAATGGTAACGGCGACTGGAATACTTTAAACAACTGGTCAGCGGGAATTCCTACTATCGAATCGGTGGCAGTTATCCAATCAGGCTCTGTAACGGTTCAAAATGCTGTGGCCACCTCACGAAAAATGGAAATTATGGATGGTGCAACTGTTAAAATTATGCCACTCAACTCGCTCTCCGTTGCCGACACTTTAACAAACAATGGTCTGCTTCAGGTGGTTTCAAACGAGACCGGGAGCGGTTCTGTCATTGTTGATAAAGTTGTTTCGGGGGCAGGCAACTACGCCATCGAACAATTTATGTTGGCAGGCTCCCATTTAACCGGCGCTCCTCTTGCAAACGAAACCACCAATGTTTTTAATACAGCCCCGGTAAGTTCATGGGACGAAACTTCGGCCTCTTTTGGTCCCCTGGCCGCAGGTTCGCTGATGGAAAACGCCAAAGGTTATAAAGTTGATTTAACCGGAAATACAACTGCCGTCTTTGAAGGAAACAATCTTCATCAGGGAAATATTATAGTTAGTCTTTCGAATGCAAACACCGGAAATATTGAAACAGCCGGACTAAACCTGGTTTGTAATCCGTATCCTTCAGCCATTGAATGGCTTTTGGGAGATTGGGATTTCCAGAATGTTGGTAAGGCTATTTATGTTTGGGATAAAACACGGTATCGTGTCTGGAACGGTTTTATGGGCGACATCACCGATGGAATTTTGCCTGCTATGCAGGGATTTTTTGTAAAAGCTACGGGCAACAATCCTCAAATTACTATCCCAAATAATGCCCGCCTCCACAGTGGCCTGCCTTTTTATAAAGAAACCCGGAATTTGGAAAATGTGCTTACCATCGAATTTGGAAAGCTCGAAGGTGGAACTCCTGGCGAGGTTGACGATGTGATTTTTTATCAGGCTTCACCTGAAGCAACCGCAGCTTTTGACCCAGAATATGATGCTTACAAATTAGCCGGCACCAACGGAACTACTGTGGCCTATTCGATGCTCGAGGGTGGTAACGTCGAAAAAATGGCCATTGATGTAAGGCCTTTGTCGGGCGAAAATATTCCTTCGGTAGCTTTGGGATTCGTGCCTGCTTCTGCCGGTACTTACTACCTGCGCCTCAAAAACGTAGATTCTTTCAACCAAAATACCCCCATTGTTTTGCAGGATTTGGGTTTGGGTGTCGCTTTTCCAGCTGATGAAATTGATATGCGGGCCGATGTTCAGGATTTTACCTATTCATTTAGCGCAACAACCAACGATGAGCCTGCCCGCTTTAATTTATTCTTTTCGCCGGTGGGCGTTGATGAATTGCAAAAAACAAACAACCTCAGCATGCAATTGTCTGGAAACGATTTAATCATCAGAAACCAGATTCAGTCACCCCAATCTGTTAACCTCGAGATTTATGATTTAATGGGACGAAAACTCCAACAAGATTTACTAAGCCTGATTGACTTACAAAAAGTCAATATCAGCGGACGGAGAGGCATTTTAATAGTTCGCCTTACCACAAATGGTCAGGTGATTACTCAAAAGTTTTATAAGTAAAAGTTAGGGAAAATTGATAGTTTGTGCTTTACAAAAAGGCTGTCCCGTATTATTTGGGGCAGCCTTTTGCATTTATAAATCAGCCGTATTATGATAAAAACGTCGCCAGGTTTGGATGGGCTTTATTTTTGCGAAGCCTTTTAAGCCCGTTTTCTTTAAGCTGTCGGATTCTTTCGTCCGACATGTTAAACATTTGGCTGAGAGAATTAATCGAGTGTTCCGGATTTCCGTCCAATCCGTAATAAAGCTCGAGTATTCTTGCCTCCTTATGTGGGAGGAGTTTCAACGAACGTTTGATTTCAGTTTTCAGCGACTCATAAATTAATGCATGATCAGGCTGAAGTGTGTTTTTATCTTCCAGCGTGTCGTAAAGGGTAGCATTGTTATGATAATCCATTGGGGTTTCCATCGAAAGGCTTTCGCTGTTGCTAAGAATTGTATCAACGATTTCGCTTTCGTCAGTTGTTAGCAATCCTGCTATTTCGTAGTGTGATGGTAACCGGTGATTTTCTTGTTCAAACTGTGCATTAATTTTCCTGATCTTCGCGTTCATCCAGACTTTAAACGCGGGCACCCTGATAGTATTAGCCTTTTCGATAATAGATCGCAAAATGGATTGCCGTATCCACCAAACAGCAAAAGTAATGAACTTGAATCCCCTGGTTTCATCAAATTTATAAGCCGCTTCAATTAAACCGAAATTTCCTTCACTAATCAGGTCACTGAGGGTGAATCCACGGTCCTGGTATTTTTTTGCTATCGAAACCACAAAGCGAAGATTTGCTGAAATCAACCTCGTCCGGGAATATTCATCACCTTCCCTTATTTTCTTTATTAGAACTACCTCCTCTTCAGCATTTATCAATGAAAATCTCCCGATCTCCTTAAGATATAAAATGGTGGCCATGGACTCTTTCCGCGTGATTTCCTGTGAAATAAAAATCTTTTCCATAACAATGATATTTAGGATAACTTTTTGCAAAGGACGTTCATTAAGTTTGTGAGGATATTAAGAAAACATTACTAAAAAGTTAACTTTACAGGTTAAAAGCCTAATTTATGTAGAATTAAATCGAAAATCCTGCAATGAAAAAGGAATGAATTTAGTCAGCGTAATTCCAATTGCAATAATTGGTAATTACTTTACTATCTAATGAAATTTTAATTTAAAACAAGTATTCACAGCAACTTAGAAGTTTGTCTCTCCTCAAATTTGGGAAATTCTTAACAAATACTTAATATCAAAATAATGTTGATTTAACATTGGCCTGTATTCATCTATCTACTTTTGCCGCACTAATTTAAAATTAAAAATATGAAAAGGAAATTGTTACAAATCTTTAAATTTGCATTTTTGTTAATAATGATTTATTCATTTAAAACAGCATCTGCTCAAAGCGAAACCGACTCTCTGGGTGCCGAAGTCACAACTTTGAAGGACAAAGTGTTTGGCCTCGAGGAAAGACTTACAACCTCAGATGGCGATCTTTCAAAACTCACCAAGATCAAGTTATCAGGTTACATCCAGGCTCAGTACCAGCATCTCGAAGCGCCAAATGTTTATCCATCAAGCGTTTTCAGTGTACGCAGGGCACGTATCAAATTTACTTATGAGCCTGTAAGTGGAGTTACTTTTGTGTTACAGCCGGATTTGATACCTGGAAACATTACCCTCAAAGACGCTTATGCTGTTGCAAATGATAAATGGTTTAAAACATTCTCCTTGTGGGTAGGTAAATTCAACAGGCCCAACTATGAAGTCGAATATTCATCAAGCAATCGCGAGGTTCCCGAAAGGTCACGTATGATTCGTGCCATTTATCCTGACGAGCGTGCTATTGGAGCCAAATTGGAAATAGCTCCTCCAAATATTCCACTAAAAGTTCAGTTAGCATTGTTTAACGGGAACGACGGTATTTCCATCAGTACACCTGCCTACAATTTTGGAACAGGCAAATGGGACAATACCTCCACGGTAGGTCAGAATACCGATTTTGACAATTATAAAGATTTCATGGGTCGTGTAACTTATGGCTTTAAGTTTGGAAACCTTGGCGGTATGTCAGTTGGAGCTCATGGGTATTACGGACAGATTAAAGCCAACAGTAAAGATGCATTAAAATCAGATTATACTTACGATCAGTCATTTGACAAAATTGATAAAGGCGTTCCAAAGCAATGGGTTGGTTTGGAATCACAGATCTACCTTGATTTGTTGGGCGGTCTGGCTATTAAAGGTGAATACATTTTTGGTGTGAATTCGACACCAGGCTATTACGTTAGTTCAGGAAGCGTTGCTTTGCCAACAACTTCAGTTTTGAAAAGCGATACGCTGACAATTACCTCAACCACGCTCAAATCAAACAATTACGCACCTGCAATCAGCAGAAACTTTTCGGGATATTATGTTTATCTGAATAAGAACATTGGTAAGAAAAACCAGGTGGCAGTACGTTACGATTACTATAACCCCAATACAAAGCTGGCTGCCGACGAAATTGGAACAGCAAAGTATGATGCAAAAGTTCCGGATGTAGTGACGAGTGATAAAATTTACTCCGGATCAGATCCAGTTATTTGCACTAACACAATAACCAAAACAACAACTTCCAATAAACTATCAAGCGGAACTGCCGATATTCCTTACGGTACATTGACTCTGGCATATTCCTATTATTACAACGACAACATTAAATTTATGCTTGGATACGAAATGCCAATGAACGAAAAAGTTGGCGTTGTTGACGCAAATGGCGTTGGTAATGTAAAAACCGACTATACAGTTAACGGCGTTCCCGGAACAATGTATTACAACGAAAAAATAAATCAAAATACGCTTACACTGCGTGTGCAGGTGAAGTTTTAACCGAAGATTAATAATTAATTTTTTAAAAGAAATATCAATGAAAAAGATGAAGAACATCAAAATGACATTAGGCATCCTTGTGATTGCCTTACTTGGCATGGCATTTATGCCGGCACCAAAAAAAATTACCGTAAAAGGTTCGGATACAATGGTAATTCTATCCCAAAAATGGGCAGAGGTTTACATGAAAACCAACACCGACGTTGCCATCCAGGTTACAGGCGGTGGCTCAGGTACCGGTATTTCAGCACTTATCAATGGCTCAACGGATATTTGCAATTCCAGTCGCCCGTTGAAGCAATCGGAAATGGATAAATTAAAGGAAAGATACAATACTTACGGTATTGAGATTCCTTGTGCAAAAGATGGTATTACCGTGTTTTTACATGAAACTAATCCTGTAAAGGAGCTTTCGGTAAGTCAATTAGGGAAGATTTTTGCAGGTACAATCAAAAACTGGAAAGAGGTTGGTGGACCGGATACCGACATCAAACTTTATGGCCGTGAAAACAGTTCGGGAACGTATGTGTTTTTTAAAGACAACGTTGTAAAAGCCGATTATGCTGCTAATTGTCAAACCCTTCCTGGCACTGCTGCCGTTGTAAATGCCGTGAAAAACGACAAATTCGGAATTGGTTACGGCGGCGCTGCTTATGCTGCCGGTGTAAAACACTGTCTTGTAAAAAAAGATGATAAAAGCACCGCCTACGAACCTACACCCGAAAACATTAAAGCCGGTACATATCCTATAACTCGTTATCTTTACATGTACCTCACCAATCGCCCCACCGGTGATATCAAAAAATTTGTGGATTGGATTCTTGGACCAGAAGGCCAAAAACTTGTGGTTGAAGTTGGGTATTTCCCAGTGAAATAGTACTTTTGACTTGATTTTGATTTAAACATTTTGTTTCGTCCACAGGCAGCGCAAAACCGCGTTGCCTTTTGGATTTAATATCAAATATAAATAATGACAACATTTGAAAATCAGGAAGAGGATCCGCTTGTTCCCAAAGAAAATATTCCTAAAACAAAAAAAAATGAATTTGTTTTCACTCAGGAAAGCCTGAAAAAGCAATTCAGGCTTTCAGAATTTCTTTCAGAGAAAATCATCACCGGAATTGCTTTTCTTTCCATCGCAATTATCATCCTGATCTTCCTGTTTGTCTTTAAAGAAGCGTTGCCTATTTTTATCGAAAAGCCCGAAAGAAAAACTGAAATAGCTGCTCCAGCAGCTCCCGAAAGATACGGCGAAGAAACCCCGGAAACCACACCATCAAAGCCTGAAAGATATGATGGAGGTGGTGAATCGCAGCAACCCGAACGTTACGGAATTGAAGTTGAGACAATCCAAACTGAGGAAGAGCGGGCAACAGCCTTTTCGCAGGATTCGATTTTATCAGGAAACAGAGGAAACTCGGAGCTTGGAGAAGACAAAGCAACCTTTAAAAGCCTCACTGGAAAATCGTGGATGCCGGTTTCCGACAATCCACGGTATGGCATGGTTCCTTTAATCGTTGGCACGATAAAAATTACCTTGCTTGCACTGTTGTTTGCTGCACCTATCGCCATTCTTGCTGCACTTTTTTCGGCTGCTTTTGCCCCAAAATGGCTTCGCGAAATCATAAAACCAGCCATCGAGCTCTTAGCTGGCTTCCCGAGTGTAGTTATTGGCTTTTTTGCTTTGATGGTGATGGCTTCCTTTTTTCAGGATGTTTTTGGATACGACACACGCTTGAACGCTTTTGTTGGAGGTATTGCCATGGCACTTGCAGCAATCCCGATTATTTTTACTGTAACCGAAGACGCCATGACCTCCGTGCCTTCAACTTACAGCGAAGCAAGCCTTGCACTTGGCGCTACAAAATGGCAGACAGCATTTTATGTTGTCCTTCCGGCAGCTACTCCTGGTATTTTTGCCGCAGTTTTGCTTGGAATTGGCCGCATTTTCGGCGAAACCATGATTGCTTTGATGGCCACCGGAAACGCCGCCATGATTTCGGCTAATCCATTCGATTCTGTTAGAACACTTGCGGCAACCATCGGCGCCGAAATGGCCGAAGTTGTGTTTGGCGACACCCATTATAGCGTACTTTTTCTGATTGGTGCATTGTTGTTTGTTTTTACTTTCATCTTAAACTCTATAGCCGAATTTTATGTAAAAGGTAGGCTGATGAGGAGATTCCAGGGGAGGACATCATGAAAAAAACACAACGAATTACCGGTGGTATAATGGCAGGGGCAACAGCATTTTCTGTTGTTCTCATCATAGCCGTCATCATCGTTATGCTGGTGGTTATTATTATTGGTGGTAAAGACACAGTTTCATGGGAATTTCTGACAACTTTCCCCGAAGATGGAATGACTAAAGGCGGTATTTTGCCTGCAATTTGGGGAACTGCTTTACTAGTAATCATTATGTCGGTTGCAGCAGTACCTTTCGGAACCATCACAGCGATTTATCTTACCGAATATGCCCGCGAAAATTCGATTATCTCAAAAACAGTAAGATTTGCTGTGAAAACCCTGGCCATGGTGCCATCTATAATTTTCGGGCTTTTCGGGCTCGGGTTTTTTATCAAATTTGTGGGCGGAGGTATGGACGATCTTTTTCTGGGCGGGCAATTGAAGTGGGCACAACCCAATATTCTATGGGCAAGTCTTACCATGGCTCTTTTAACCTTGCCGGTGATAATTGTTTCGGTGGAAGAATCAATCAGAGCTGTTCCGCGGGAACTTCGCGAAGCAAGTCTTGCCCTGGGAGCAACAAAATGGCAGACGATTTTGAAAATCGTTCTTCCGGGTTCACGAGCAGGAATTATGACAGGAACCATTCTTGCGGTTTCCCGCGGTGCAGGCGAAGTTGCACCGATTCTATTCACCGGCGCAGCGTATTATCTTGCCACCTTACCTCAAGGATTGAGCGACCAGTTTATGTCGCTGGGTTATCACATTTACATTATGTCAACACAATCTTCAAATGTTGATCAAACGCTGCCCATCCAGTTTGCAACTACGCTCGTACTTTTAATGCTGACGTTTGTTTTGAATTTTGTTGCAGTGATCATTCGGGCAAGAATCAGAAGAAATCATTAAATATCAAATAATTACAAAAGAAATAAATGAAAGACGTAAAAATAACTGCCAGGGATGTCACTTTGCATTATGGAAGCAAAATGGCATTGAATACAATTTCGATGGACATCCCTTCAAAGCATGTTACCGCGCTCATTGGGCCTTCCGGCTGCGGCAAATCTACATTCCTCCGCACTTTAAACCGGATGAACGACCTCATTCCCGGCGTGAAAATTACTGGTGAAATTTTGATTGATGGTTTTAATATTTATGATAAAGATGTTGATGCCGTTAATCTCAGGAAAAAGGTGGGAATGGTTTTTCAGAAATCAAACCCTTTTGCAAAATCTATTTTTGAAAATGTGGCTTATGGCCCCAAGATTAACGGGATAAATAACAAAACCGACCTTGCCGGAATTGTTGAACGTTCACTCCAACGGGCTGCCATCTGGGATGAGGTGAAAGACCGTTTGCAGGATTCAGCTTTAGGTTTGTCGGGGGGACAACAACAGCGTTTGTGCATTGCGCGCACGCTTGCCGTTGATCCGGAAGTTGTGCTGATGGATGAACCTGCCAGCGCACTTGATCCTATTTCGACCGGAAAAATTGAAGAATTGATTTATCAGTTAAAGGAGAATTATACCATCATCATCGTAACACATAACATGCAACAGGCCGCCAGGGTAAGCGATTATACCGCATTTTTTTATATTGGCGAACTGATCGAATTTGGTAAAACAAAGAAAATATTTACCAAACCCGACAAAAAACAAACCGAAGATTACATCACCGGAAGATTTGGATAAACAATATTTTTTGGCCTATTTTCGGCTTTTCGAACTTGTTTTAATTTGAGAAATTGGTCGAAAAATGCAAACTTGCAAGGGAACATAGACCTACCAGGTTTTAAAACCTGTGAGGTCTTTCCGGAAAGTATCAAGCACGAAGGTTTTCAGAAAAAATAAAACAAACAAAAACATTTACCATGGAAAGACATTTTGAAATTGAACTCCAGAAATTAAACAAACGGATCAATAAAATGGGCAATTTAGTTGCCGAACAGGTTCATCTTGCGATGACTGCGCTTACCGAATGTAACCTGGAACTTGCAAAAGAAATCATCGAACATGATAGCGAAGTTGATGTTCTGGATGTAAAGATTGATAAGCTCTGCCAACGGATTTTTGCATTAAGTCAACCTGTAGCCACCGACCTCCGGCTGATTATGGCTTCGCTAAAAATGAACAACGATCTCGAACGAATGGGCGACCACGCTGTTGGTATTGCCAAAAGGATTGAAAATCTTGCCGAGTTTAAAGAATTCATTCATGAGTTTAAGATTGATGAAGTGGCTGCCATGACTGAGATTCTTGTAAAAGATGTTGTTAATATCCTTACTTCCCGAAAAACGATTTTTGTGAAAAATATTTTCGAAAATGCTGGGCTACTAAAGGACAAAAGCCAGGGAATTTCTGCAAAAATCGTTGAAGAAATGACCAGAAAATCTGACGTGATTGTTGTTGCAACCAACCTGATGATGGTTCTTACACAAATGGAACGTATTGCTGGTTATTCGACAAATATTGCCGAATCGGTGGTTTTCCTGGTCGAAGGAAGGGTTGTAAAGCATGCAAAACATTTTAAGGAAGAAAATGAAGCAGAGGCTTCACAGGAGGAATAATATTTATTTTGCTAAAAGCTAAAAAACAAATACAAGCTGCCCCTTTTGAGACAGCCTCTGGTTTATTTGTATTAATCAAATGCTTTTATGGCACAAGTGTTTTGTAATTATTTTAATTTGTCCAGTTTTCTATCTTCAAACCGGTTACTCTCTCAAATTCGCGCTCGTTATTTGTTACCAAAACAACGTTTAAACTTTTTGCACGAGCGGCTATCAGCATATCCAAAGGTCCTATTGGAGTTCCTTTTTTCTCTAATTCAGCACGAATTTTCCCGTATTCATTGCTTGCATCATAACCAAAGTCAATGACCTCGATGGGAGTCAGGAATTTCTCCAGGGCTTCTCTGTTTTTGTCTGGAAATAAACTTTTCTCAATTCCATAGTGTAATTCAGCTAATGTAATCGAAGAAATCCCAACACTACCAATGGTTAGTTCCTTTAATATCGCGAAAACCTCAATGGGTTTTCTTTTATGATGTAAACGCAAATGTTGGTGTCGAGCAGGTATTCCATTAGTCAAATAGTTCTCGTTGTTGTTGCGCGGGTTGGTTTCTTTCATCCATAAAATCGGCAGTGAATAATTCTGTGCTATCAATCAGATTTTGCCATGGGTTGTGATAGGGGATAACGTAGAGTGTATTACCCACTTTTTAAGGTAAACCTTGTCGTCGTTAATCCTCATCTTTTTCGGAATTCTAATGGCTTGCCCGCCGTTTTTGTTTGTTATGTCAAGTGTTTCGATTACCATAATTCGGATTGGCTTACTTTTTAAATGTTGTTTAATATTAACAATTTGGTAGTAAAAGTAGTTGTTTTTTCAAATACAAAGTTTTTATAAAATTGAGTCCAGTCTAAAAACTGGTTGGTTTCGGGCTTTAGCCCCATGGATTTCTTATTCGGTGGCAAAAAGCTTCTGTAAATGAATCAGAAAAACGTTGTTCTCAGGCTTCAAAAATCAACACCTAACAGGCCCTGAACCTGCATGTCAACGCCTGGAATGATGCTTTCGCCTTCGGGAATGCCAGAAAGGTTTGTTTCGATGCGCAGCCTCCAGATGTCCTGCTGCAATTCGATAAATCCTGTAAAATCGGGATGACTTTCTTCGCTCGTTATTCCCAGATTTGCACCAAGCCGGAAGGCAAAATCCGAATCAAAAGCAAACCTGGCTGAAGCACCAGCCCTAAACTCAGTTTCTTCTGTCAGAAAATTGTGCGAAAGGTCGGTTGTAAAAAGCAACCTGTTGCCATTACCAAAATCAGCGCCTGTGTTAAACTGACCCGAAACAACAAGTTCACCTTCCGAATCTATCCTCACCGAGGCTTCAATATTCGTGAGGTCATTACCATAACGAACCTGCCCAGTGCCGGTTCCCACAACCTGGTCAGTTTCGGCATCCTGGCTAACAGTGCCTCCAACTCTGGTTCTGAAGTTTTCGTATGCAAAACCAAGATTTAGCCCCAGGCTTCTGAATTGCAAATCCTGAATACTTCCAAAATCGAAAGAATATCCAAGGTCGAAGCCAGCTCCAAGATCCGCTGATGACGAATAGCTGGCATCAATATCAGCAAGCGCAGCAATGGTGGCAGCTGTTAAAACCAGGGCAACCGCAAATTCCGGCGGACTGTCGGCAACAGCCCTTACAATCTGTTGCCGGAGCTGCTGCAAACCGGGGTCGTCCACAATTTGGCGGGCTGTGGCGCTAAATGCTTGTTCCACCGCAAGAGCGGTCAGCCGATCAGGGGATGTTTGCCGCTGATCCTGTAAAACGCTGTTTGGCTGTTCGCTTTGTCCTTCGGAAGTTTGTTGCTGATCGCTTTGCCGGCCAGTACTTCCGACCGCTAATTCCTGCAAAGTACTTCCCAAGGTTCCCAAATATCCCCGGAGGCTTGAATTATCAATCTGATCACGAATTATTCCGGCCAGAAAACGTGATAATTCGTGATTGCCTCCTCCCGAAGATGTGGTCTGCTGTTCGGCTTGTGGCGAAGTGGAAACGGGATCTGATGAAGTTACTGGCTGTTCTTCCTGTTCAGAAGTTGCTGTTGCTCTGCTTCCTTCTTTTTGGATTTTTGGTGAAACCGGTGCATTTCCCTGCTGCACAACATGCGTGAGTTCGTGAGCCAAAAGATGTTTGCCCTGATGGCTTTCCGGATTATATTTTCCTTCACCGAAATAAACATCGCTGCCATGTGTAAAAGCCTGCGCATTTAATGAACGGTTCAAAACTTCTGACTGTGAGCCGGTGTGAACGTTCACATCGCTAAAGTCGGCTCCAAATCTGCTTTCCATGAAGGAGCGCGATTCATCGGGCAATCGGTCGCCACTGCCTTTCAAATTATTCAGCTGGTTTTCGAGCCAGGATGTTTCGGGAATTTCCCCTTGTGACGGATTTTCAGATTTCTTTTGAATAGGCTTTTCTTCTTCTTTTTTCTCCGCTTGCTGAATCCAGGATGAAGTTTCACTAATTGGTTTCTTTTGGACTTTTTCCTCCGGTAAGATCGCTTTCTGAACTTTTTCCTCAGGCAAAATTGCCTTTTGAATTTTCTCCTCGGGCAAAGTTGCCAGCTGAACTGAGTTATTTGCGGTAGTTTGCATCACCTGGTCGGCGGTGCGGTCGGCTTCCTGCTCGTATTCATCGCCAACCTGGCCAACTTCCAGTTTTGGCATTACTGCAAAGGAACTTTGTGAATTTCTATTTGAGAAATCGGCAGCGGCTCTTCCAGCGCCGTTTTCCTTTTCCGACGATTGATGTGTTTTAACTTTCATAGCTTCTGATTTTTATATCGTTCGTCCTTCTTTTTCTAATTCTTTTCGTATCCCGTCCTGGATAAACTGGTTTGTAATAATAATCTGTCCTTTACGCAAAGCCGCCAATGAAGCGTATCTCACGATATTCATTATGGCGCCGCCCGAAAGTTCGTAGTTCAGTGAGATTTGTTCAAGATTTACATCTTCATC
>CAIYZW010000576.1 GCA_903930725.1 uncultured Bacteroidota bacterium | reverse complement strand
TTTTTCAGATACATGAAAGAACTTGTCGAGATGGGCTACGTTTACATTGCCACACCACCGCTTTATCTGATAAAAAAAGGAAGAGACGAGCGTTATTGCAGGAATGAAGAAGAACGGGAAAACCTGATGAAAGAATGGGGTGTAAGCGACGATACCAAGATACACATCCAGCGCTATAAAGGTCTGGGAGAGATGAACGCCGAACAACTCTGGTCAACAACGATGGATCCTTCGACAAGGATTTTGCGCCAGGTGATGATCGAAAACGGCACCGAAGCCGACCGCATTTTCTCGATGCTGATGGGCGATGAAGTCCCGCCACGCCGCGAATTCATCGAGAAAAACGCCAAATATGCCAAGATTGACGCATAAAACCGTCGTCACTTCAATACTTAAAAACCTCCCGGGAAATCATTTTCGGGAGGTTTTTTTTATTTGGTTTTGGAAAGGCAGACTTTCTGGCTCCCATTGCTAAACGGGTTCATTTTATGCAGTTTATCAAATATGAAGTCGTAGGTTAGTTTGTCGCTCCTTTCAGACCTTCGCAGCAATTTGTATCAGGCTTATCTCCTGGATAAAGTGTCCCTGTTTTTTCTGCCTGGGACGTTGCCCTATATCCGTCAGATAAAAAATGATAACAGTGTTTGGTTTTGAAAAAGAATCCATAACCAAGGGCTTCAGCCCTGGGTAAAATGAGACGGGGCGCCTTTTATGCCAGGTCGTTTACGACCTTTAAAGCTTCACTTCTCAAATTCCATTTCAATGTTAATATCGTTTTTTAGTGAATTGGCTGCAAAGGCAAGGCATGCATGAATATCCTCAATTGCAATGTGTTGATAATCTTCAAGAATCTCCTTTTCAGAGGCACCTGAAGCAAGACGGTTAAGGATGAAATCAACAGATAACCTCGTGCCATTAATTACAGGCTTACCCCCAAGAATCTTTGGATTTGACACTATTCTGTTCATTATTTTAGTGTTTTAATGTTCCAAAATTATAACGAAATATTGACCAATTGGCTTTAGGGTTAACATAAATCCAAAGGATAAAACTGAAAACGCTCGCAAACTGCAAATATGGCCATTTTGCTGAGGTTTACTTTTAGATTTCAGGCATTCTTTTCCTGATGTTGAATTTTTGCTAAAATCAGCCAGTACTGATCGTTTTGCAGATACTAATTTGTTTTAGCCTGTTTTCAATTTTTCCGAACAACAAACTTCTCCTGAAAAACCACTTCCCCGGATTGGATCCTCACCAAATAAAGCCCTTCATTTAAGCCTGAAACATTCAGACTAAATGTGCCACAAGGTTCAAATTCCCGGTTGGATAGCTGTCTTCCAAGCAAATCATAAATCGTGGTTGTAAACTTATTAGCCAAACCAGCTTTAAATTCAACAAAAAGCAAATCGTGTGCAGGATTAGGAAAAATTGAAATATCACCATTGAGAATTTCCGGATCATCAACTCCCAAACCAGCGCAAAAATCAATTCTCGGGTTTAAGTAGTTATCGCAACGATACAAATAATTCGATGGCGGAATAGCAGGAAACGGATTATCGCTGACAAGGAGCGGCGGCAGTGGCCCCATATTAGTCTGTTCAGGACTTCCATTGCCCAAAGCCACGGCTTTTGCTTTCTGAATTCCTTTAAGTGAATAATCAGCCAAAGCATCGGCAAGTCTGAAAACTGCGTAACTATCCAATGCATTATAAACCGCAAAGGTCTCGGGTAAACCATGATCGGCATTGTAAAAATAGCCTTCGATATTATCCGAAAATACTTCCACAAAATCCTTTTCAGCATCAGCAATCGAAATATGGTCGAAAATATCAATGGCCAGGCGGTGGTCGTTCACAATATCACCTTCATAAACCTGCATAACTAATTTGGTTTGGGGCGCAAAATTCTGAAGTTCCTCCTCCGAAATATCATAAAAATACCAGGGCGCCAGCGGCATCATAAAGCAGCCATTTTCTCCCCAGCCTTGGTTGATGGCACGTTTGGCCATTGCAGGAACAGCACCGCCGCCAAACGAATGCCCGATAAAACCAATTCTCGTCGAATCAATCAAATCCGGAAATTCCCGAACCGCTTGCCTGAAGCCTTCCCAAAGTACATCATACCTTTCGAGAATTGTAACAGGTGTAAGCAATGAAGCGGCCATCCCGGGATACGGCGAAAAAACCACTGCAAAGCCTCGGGATGCAAAGTGATGCATCAGGTTGTGGTAAATAAAGGAATAATTGGCATTAAAACCATGAGCCAAAAATATGACAGGTGCCGGCAGATCAGCACCAAAAGGTGAATAAACTGTAACATTCATGCCTGGCCAAAGCGGGCTTGCAACATAGTCCGTTGCAACCTGGTAAGGCCCTTCAGCGCCAAATCCCTCAATAATTGCAGGAACCGGCCCCTGGTACTGCGAAAAAGCCAGCTTTAAAACCAGAATAAAAACTGTCGTTAAAAAAAATCTGTAAACCATAATCTAAATTTTTATTCCGCAAAGCGCGAAGCGCAAAGCGCATAGCACATTATCCCATTTTTCCAAATTCCAAGATTTCATAATTCCATTCTTTTACTTTGAAGAGCGCTTAGCGCAGAGCGCAACATTCCAGCTTTCCATTCTTACATTTATCCACTCTTCCAACATTCCATTCTTCCATTCTTCCCTGCTGTGAAAGTAATAAAAAAAGGAGACCTTCCGATCTCCTATTCCCGAGCCACCCATGGGACTTGAACCCACGACCCGCGCATTACGAATGCGCTGCTCTACCAACTGAGCTAAGGTGGCATTCCTTATTCAGGGTGCAAAAATAGATTTTTTCGGCATGTAACAGCCAAACTTTTTAGGAAATCTCCGCAAGAAAAATATCCTTCGTGCTCATTTCAGGCCTAGCTTTGAACAATGCCTCAAGACTGATTTTCCCGATCACATAATTAAATCCTTCGGCAAAGTGCTGTTCAAGGATGCTCTCGAAACTATAAATATCCAGGTCTTTTTTATCCGTAAATCGCAGATAAATCTTTACAACATGATCGTTATCAAGCTTCAGATCGGGTTGCTGCTTCATCTTTTTGTACTCATACCGATAATTGTAACCCCGCGCCGTAATGTCGGAAAGCACGGCTGAACCCGTGGGAAAACCGCCTGCACCTTTCCCGAACATAAACTGTTTATCGTAAAACGCGCCTTTGATCACCACCCCGTTAAACTCGTCTTCGACATTAAAAATGTATTTTTCGGGTTTAACAAACATCGGTATCACCGACAGGCTAATTTTTCCAGGCCCGGTTTTAAGGACCCGGGCCACAAGTTTTATCTTGCTGCCCTTTTCTTTCGCAAA
>CAIYZW010000575.1 GCA_903930725.1 uncultured Bacteroidota bacterium | reverse complement strand
GGTTTATGGTGCATTTAACGACAGCATCAACGACTTCCTGGTTAACGATTATCCCGACAGGGACGATATTCCTGATGCGTTGTACTATTCCAATGGAACGGTAGCCCAGGTATATGAAGCAGACACAGCTCAGGTTGATGGTTTGGTCTCACTCACCGATTTGAGCATTGACCTGACGGTTACCCCGCACTTGTCGGGATGGAATTTTACCCGGCTCGGTGATCCCGGAAACGGATACTACAAGATTGTTAGCTGCACAAGGGATGATGGTCAGGAAATACCGCTTAATAACATTTGGCTCAGCAATGTTACCATACCCGATGGCGGAGAACCCATTTATGAGAATAAGCTCCATTTTCTCGATATTTTTGACGACCTGGCTCCCCGGACTTACACTGTTGTGTTTGAGCCGATGGATTTGAATGTGCCGGAGGTGGTTGCCATCAATGGTGTTCCCCAAACTCCGGTCAATCAGCCTTTAAGTAATGTTCAGGTTGTTTTTAATAAACCTGTCAACCCTTTGACTTTTAATGATGAGGATATGATCCTTAAAAATCAGGGAGGACCTGATCTGATGGACAGCACTGTTTTGGTATCAAGAGTTAATGACACCATCTATGATGTAAATTTTGCGAATAAAACCAGCGCCAATGGCTTTTACACATTAACCGTTCAGGCGGCAGGTATTACCGATTTAATCGGAAATTCCGGACTTGTTGGAAAGCAGACCTCATGGATTCAATCAATTTCGGTTCCGGCTATTGATTATTTTTTCGGATTGCCGGAGATCCCCGGTGCATCCACCGACACCTTACTTGTGCTGTTTAATATGCCGATAACGCCATCAACATTTACAGCCAGTCAGTTGACACTTATTGATGGCGAAGGAAATATTCTGCCGACAAGTTCCCTGGTCATTTCTTCAGAAAGCTTCAATAATGTACTGTTCAAAATCAGTGGTTTAATGGCATTGACTTCCGGAAACGGGAATTATGTACTGTTTTTTAAATTAACCGAAATACTTGGCGAAACCGGGCAGTTTGGTATTCTCGATCAATCCGTGAACTGGAATGTTTGTCAGGTTTCGCCGCCAACCGCAAGCGCAGGCGTAAATGCATCGGTATGTATCGGAGCCAATTACCAATTGAATGGTTCGGTAACCAATGCAGGTTCATTTTTCTGGCCAACTTCAGGGTCGGGTACTTTTGATAATGAACAGATTTTAAATCCTGTTTATACTCCGGGAGAATCAGATTTAACCTCCGGATCAGTTCAGCTTACGCTTAGTGCTTTACCTGCAAATTCCTGCACATCCTCGGTGCAAACATCAATGACGTTAACTTTCATCAAAGGTGCTGAAGCCAATGCAGGCAGTAATGCCGTAATTTGCCAGAATACAACCCACCAGTTATTTGGTACTGTTACCTATTCAGGTGGTTCTCGTTGGATCACTTCAGGGAATGGAACTTTTAGCAACAGCAATAGTCTTACACCGGTTTATAGTCCGGGGACAGAGGATATTTCAAACGGTATTGTGCAATTATCACTCATTGCCGAACCGCTCAGCCCTTGTATTTTGGCTGACACTTCAAGCATGATGCTCGCTGTTCAGAAATTGCCAACAGCTTACGCCGGAGCCAATCAAACCGTATGCGAAAATAAGCAAATACAGTTACAGGCGATGGCACAGAACTATAGCAGCTTGTTGTGGGTCGGTGGTGGAGGCGGTATTTTTAGCGACCGGACCATATTGAATCCGGTTTATACACCGGGCGAATTGGATATCGAACGTGGTTATGTTGCATTTCTTTTGATGGCGCAGGCATCAAATCCATGCTTTTCGCGGGCCTATTCGGTAATTCGTATCGATATTATCAGGAAATCACTAGCCGATGCCGGTGCCGATGCCACCATCTGTGAAAATGGAATCCATCAGCTAACCGGAACTGCCCAAAATCAAAGCAGCGTTTTATGGACGACTTCCGGAAACGGAACCTTTGGTTCGGCAAGCTCACTAACCACGGTTTACACGCCCGGAACTATGGAAATTGAAGCCGGGACTGTAACTTTAACTTTGACGGCTTCCGCGAATTCGCCTTGTCTGGTGTCAGGTTCGGATTCTAAAATTTTACAAATTCAGAAATTGCCAACTGTAAATTCAGGGTTGGATGCCACGATTTGTGAAAACGGAACACACCAACTTTCGGGAACATCCCAAAATCAAAGCGCAGTTTTGTGGACGACTTCCGGAAACGGAACTTTTGGTTCGGCAGGCTCATTAGCCACGGTTTACACGCCCGGAACAACGGAAATTGCCTCAGGCACGGTGACTTTAACTTTGACCGCTTCGGCGACTTCGCTTTGCACGGTTTCAGCTTCGGATAGCAAAATTTTACAAATTCAGAAATTGCCAACTGTAAATTCAGGGTTGGATGCCACGATTTGTGAAAACGAAACCCACCAGTTGGCTGGCTCAGCCCAAAATCAAAGCAGCGTTTTATGGACGACTTCCGGAAACGGAACTTTTGGTTCGGTAAGCTCACCAACCACTGTTTACACGCCTGGAGTAATAGATATCACATCTGGCGCGGTAACTCTGACATTGACGGCTTCCCCTGTTTCACCTTGTCTGTTGTCAGCTTCAGATACCAAAATTTTACAAATCCAGAAACTGCCAGCCGTAAATTCAGGCTTAGATGCTACGATTTGTGAAAACGGAACCCACCAGCTTTCGGGGACTGCCCAGAATCAAAGCAGCGTTTTATGGTCAACTTCCGGAAACGG
>CAIYZW010000574.1 GCA_903930725.1 uncultured Bacteroidota bacterium | reverse complement strand
GCCTTAATCTTAGCTTCGATGCTTGATTGTCCGAAAAGGTTTTTTGCCAATTCTTCGAACGGATCTTTTTGAACAGGAAGTTCGGTGATTACATATTTTTCGATGTTGGCCATTTTCGCCGCTTCATCAATGGCGGCGGTTAATCCGCCAAATTCGTCAATCAGGCCGATTTTTTTAGCATCGGTGCCAATCCAGACACGTCCCTGGCCAATATTGTCAACGGCTTCAGTTGACATTTTGCGGCCTTCGGCTACGTGGCCTATAAAAGTTTTATAAACATCTTCGATGTAGCCAAGGATTACGTTTTTCTGATATTCGGTCATTGGCCGGTTTATTGACATGTAATTTGCGTTTTCGTTGGTCATGGCGTAATCAAAGGTAATTCCGAGGTATTCCTTCATGGTACGTTCGAGGTTTGGAATCATTCCCAAAACACCAATTGAGCCGGTAATTGTGGTTGGATCGGCAAAAATCTTGTTGGCTGCGCACGAAATATAATATCCGCCCGAAGCTGCCACGTCGCCCATCGAAACAATAAATGGCTTTTCTTTTACTGCAAGTTTTACTTCGCGAAGGATAACATCCGAAGCCAGGGCGCTACCACCAGGCGAGTTTACGCGCATCACGATGGCTTTTACTTTATCGTCGGTGCGGGCTTTGCGGATGGCTTTCGACAGGGTTTCTGAGCCAATCGCATCGTCACCACCATCGCCGGAGTTAATCTGGCCAAGCGCATAAATCACCGCAATTTTATTTTTTCTGTCGGGGCGTTCTGGTGTTGGATCTGGCGCATCGGTATAATCGGCAAGCGTAACACTTTTTATGTCTTCTGTTTCAGGAATGCCAAGCAGGCCTTTTAATTCGGCCAGAATTTCGTCTTTATATTTTACACCATCAATCATTTTATTTTGAATTGCGGCATCGGGCATACCAACTAACATTCCATCGGCAAGCCTGTTAAGTTCGGTTTTCGAAATATTCCGCGAAGTCGAAATGGCATCTAAAATCCGTCCCCATACACCGTTAACAATCGCCATCATTTGTTCGCGGTTTTCGGGGCTCATTTTATCAAGCATAAATGGCTCAACGGCGCTTTTGTATTTCCCATGACGGATAATCTGCATGTCGGCGTCTAATTTTTCGAGGGTTCCTTTAAAAAACATCATTTCAGCGGATAAGCCTCTGAAATCAAGCTCTCCTTCGGGATTGATATAAATTTTATCAGCAACTGTAGCCAGGTAATAGGCGCCTTGCGAATAGTTTTCGGCGTAAGCCAAAATAAATTTCCCTGATTTTTTATACTCAACAAGCGCATTGCGCACCTCTTCGATGGTGGCAATTCCGGCAGGAATCGAAGATAAATCGAGGTAAATTCCTTTAATATTTCCATCGCGGGAAGCTTTTTCGAGATTCTTGAGAATGTCGTTCAATCCCACCGTTTTTTTGGATTCCATTGTCGCAAAATCAAATCCCGAAAAAGGGTCTTTTGGAGTCCTGTCGGGAATTGCGGTGTTCAGCTCAATTTTCAATAAGGTGTTTTCGCTAACGGTTACCTGCTCTTTTTCCATAAATGAGGCCATCGAAGCGACCATCCCAACAAGGATAAAGAACAAAATTACCGACATGATCAGCATGCCAAGCATGGAGGCAAACATGAATTTAAAGAAATCTTTCATAATTATGAGTTTTAATATGTTTTTAGTTCAGATGCAATAATACAAATAATTTTGAGGCTTTGTAAACACTTTGCCGAATTGTTATAAATTGTTAGAAGTCAGCTTAAATTGCACTGCACTTCGCGATAAATGAACAAAAACAGGGAATTGTTTTCAGGATTTTGATGGAAAATTTAAGGGTTAAATTGATTAACTATTTTATTGCTTGGCAGCCTCTTGTGCCGGAAGTGTTGATAATTCCGTAGCAAAAAACACCTTTCGTTCATTCGTTACAAACACTTGTTTTTAAAAACTTATAGTAAATTTGGCGGTCTCGAAAATACAAACTCATCATGCACAAATGTTTTCTGCTTCTTGGTAGCAACCTCGGTAACCGTATGGATTTTCTGCGGTTGGCCATCGAAAAAATTGCTCTGGAAGTTGGGAAGATTGAGCGGATTTCACCGGTTTTTGAGACCGAACCCTGGCATTTTGATGCTGAGAATGACTTTCTGAATTGTGCGGTTGAGATCTCCACATCAAAATCGGCCATCGAAATTCTTAAAGGCATCAAGGAAATCGAGCAGCAGCTTGGTCGTCGGCAAAATATTTTACCAGGCTACCATTCGCGTGAAATTGATATTGATATTTTATTTTTTGACGATGAAATTATCATTCAGGATGATCTACAGATTCCTCATCCACGATTAAGCGAGCGCAGATTTGCCCTTGAACCGCTCAACAAAATTGCCGCCGATAAAATGCATCCAGTGTTTTACAAAACCGTTTCGGAATTACTGGCTGTCTGCACCGATGGCTCAAAAGTCAAACAAATTAACCAGTCCGATTTTAATGAAAATACGCAGCCATGAGTCTTAATTTTTACAACTTTATTTCGATCGAAGGAAACATAGGTGCCGGCAAAACATCGCTTGCAACACGCATTTCCGAAGATTTTAATGCCAAGCTTATTCTCGAGCAATTTGAGGAGAACTCGTTTCTTCCAAAATTCTACAAAGAGCCCGACAAATACGCTTTTCCGCTCGAACTCTCTTTTTTAGCCGAACGCTTTGAGCAGTTAAAAAAAGAACTCACTCATCATGACCTTTTCAAAACGTTTACAATTTCAGATTACTTCATCAGCAAATCGTTCATTTTTGCTCGCAAAAACCTGCCCGACGATACTTTTGGATTGTACAAAAAACTATTCGAAATCATCAGCGAAACCTTGCCAAAGCCCGATTTGCTGGTTTATCTTTACCTTAATATCGAAAACCTTTTACGAAATATCCACAACCGTGGCCGCAACTACGAATTAGATATCAAAAGCGAATATCTCATCAAAATCCAGGAAAGTTATCTTGACTTCATCAAGTCACAGCAAAACATGCGTATCCTGATAATTGATACCAACAAGATGGATTTCGTTCATAATGAAGAAGATTACAAAACAATCATCAGTATTTTATCCGAAAAATTTCCGGTTGGCGTTCATAGGGTTACGCCATAGGCTCTTATTTTCGAGATTGATCTTTTTTCTGGCAGAAATCACAAAATCCAAAACCCAAAAAACAAATTGAGTTTCCGAATTATTTGAATTTTGTTTTTTATCCTGATTAAGTTTTTTAATCTCTGATGTAATTTTGCTTTGAGGGTTTGTTTAATACAAAAACCCAAACAGCCACAAAGGAATTATGTTGTCCGAACCAACTTCGATGTTATCCTTTACAACAAAAGCATTTGCGATATTCTGAATTTGTTTTTGCGATTTGTTTGCGCCGCCAACCTCAAAGGTGTGAAGGTTGTCTAAAATAAAATCGGCCTGTTTTGATGCATTTAACTGATGTGTTTTTTCGGTTTGGTTAATGAAAAACGTTTCACGAATATTCCCCAAATCTGGTACATTCTCGGCTAAATTATAAATCAGATTAGTGTTTTCCAGAAAAATCTTTTCCGGTTTATTCAAACTGTTAATTCCCTTATCCTGAACATAAAGCATCGAAAGTAACCCGGCATCATTCAGGTATTTTAGATATATTTTCAGGGTATTCAAACTAATTCCGGTTCGCTCGCTTAAAACATTCATGTTTGGTTTAAATGGAACGGATCGGCTGATCATTTTCAATATTTTTTTAAGATACATAATGCCAGAAGTTTGTATCATTTCAAATTGTGGAATGTCAACTTCCAGAACTGTTAAAATCGTTTCGCTGAGTTTTTGATGATAAGAATTTTTGTTTTCCAGATAAAACGGATAATAGCCATAATTCAGATAATTGCCGAAATATTGCAGGGGTTTGATTGATTTTAGAATTTCAAGGGATATCGCAACATGGTTTTGTAAAATCTCATCAAGGCTTAAAATCGGAAAATCAGTTTTAAGTTCGAAAGATAAAAACTCTCTGAATGATAATCCCGGCATTTGATACATCACGGCCCGGCGGCTCAGATCAGCCTTTGCTTTGTGCAGATGCAGCAAAGATGAACCCGTGAAAATTATTTTCAAACCAGGCATATCGTCGTAAATATTTTTAAGATCAACAGACCAGTCGGGGTGCCGGTGAACTTCATCAACAGCAAGCAATTCGCCACCTTTTTTATAAAAAACATCAGCGAGGTTGTAGAGCCTGTTTTCGGTAAAATAAAAATCGTCGAGGCTAACAAACAAAACCTTGTTATCAGGACTGTAATTCTGTTTGATGTATTGCAGGAGCATGGTAGTTTTGCCTACGCCACGACTGCCTTTGATCCCAATTAACCTGTTCGACCAATCAATCGTATTTCTGAAATTTCTTACGGTCTTTGTTTGGGTATTCCCGTATTTTTCGTAAAACCTTTGTTTCAATGTTTCCATAAATGCTATTTTTTTATCAATGCAAAGATACAATTATTTATAAAATGTGTCAATGCATTGACATATAATTCATAAAAATGTATCAATGCGTTGACATTATTCAAATATCCTGCGCAACAAATCACCTGCCTCTAAAAAGAATTTCAAACATTATTTGGCTGGAAATCCAATTTTTAGTTCTTTTATGTCTGAAATATTTTGCTATTTAAACACGACTAAAACATACAGTATTTATCCTATTTTCATGAAAACTACCAACATTTGCTTCTTGATTTTGGCCTCATTATTTCCGCTTTTCGCTTTCCCACAAAGTAAATCAGCAAGTTCCATCAAAGCCGAACTCGAAAAACTTCCAGGTGTAAAATCAGTTGAGATTTTGCCCTGTGATACCTTTTTTAAGGAAAAATATCTGCTTCGGGTCGAACAACCAGTAAATCATCATAAAAAAAATGGCGCCACTTTCCTGCAAAGGGTTTATGTTGGATTTTCGGGAACCGAACAACCCACTGTTTTTGTAACCGAAGGCTACAGCGCCGGTTATGCAGGAAATCCACGTTACATCAACGAACTTTGCCCTTTGGTTGGCGCTAACGAAGTTGTTGTGGAGCACCGTTATTTTGGCGAATCGGTGCCTGAGCCAAACGACTGGAAATTTCTCACTATCGAACAGGCTGCCGCCGACCATCACACGATAAATCAATTGATGAAACAGATTTTCCGTGGGAAATTCGTCAGCACCGGC
>CAIYZW010000573.1 GCA_903930725.1 uncultured Bacteroidota bacterium | reverse complement strand
ATATTTAAATTTTCAGACATCCAGCACTGAGTGCCAATTTGCACCGTGTTGTAAATCTGATTGTCCCTTGAATCCACAAAAGGATTACCACACTGCCAGGTTGAACCGCTGCAATCAGGAAAACCAATGGTTGCGGGGCTGTTCATCAGCACGTAATAGGCTTTTCCAGGCAACAGCAACCCGAGCGAATTGATTCCCATTGCCGGCCAGTATAAATCCGATCCGGCAACTTCTTTAACTAAACCTACATCGTAACCAGCAAAAAACGTTTCTGCAATTACCGGGCAGGTCGATAGCACAGGGATCAGATTCCAGCCGGCTTCGAGGTTTAATGTTCCATTCTGCATCAGCACTCCGGAGAAATCAATTGTTGTTGCCTGGTTAAATTTGGCCACGTAGCCTGATTGTGAGTCCCAGTTTCCTAAGGTATTAATTTGTTGAGAAGGATAATAGAAACCCTGCAAATTCTGAAGAATGGTCAATTGGTTTTGTACAGGAAGAAAAAGTGATTCAATAGCCGGATTGTCTGGCAAAACATAACCCGACAATCCGCTCCAGCCTTGCGGAACAGTGATAGATTGCTGCGCCGGAACAGGAGCAGGCGAATTCCAGATTGCGATATGTGAGCTTGGCGAATTAAATAATCCTCCAACAATCAAATCGGCTCCATACAAACACAAGGTATGCGCACCATAAACATTGCCCGGGTAAAATAATCCGCCATTCATATCGCTCCACGATGAGCCATTCCATTTAGCGATGCCATTGGTTGTTAAACCATCAGAAGTTGTAAAATATCCACCGGCAATCAACTCACCGTTATATTCCTGAAGTGCAAAAACATATTGGTAAAAAATACCCCCCATTCCACCTCCCAGTGCCGACCAATCTGTGCCATTCCAGGACGCAATATGGTTTGCTGGTTTTCCGCCGGCACTCATAAATAGCCCGCCTGCAATTAAATTTCCTTTGTATTCGCCCAAGGTGTAAACGATGTTGCTAATGCCGCTTCCCAGCGATGACCAGGAAATGCCATCCCATTTTGCAATATGATTTGCACTTACTCCACCGGCATTTGTGAAAAAACCACCGGCATAAAGTTCCCCATTAAAAACCGATAAAGCCATTACCTGGCCTTCGGTGCCCACCGTTCCGCTGCCTAATGCGGACCAACCATTGCTATTTCGTTTGGCAATATAGTTAACCGGGAGATTGTCGGCCTCAGTAAAATAGCCACCCACATATAAATCATCACCGATAACTGCCAACGAAGTTACGATACTCCCAACGCCGCCTAATTCATCGCTCCACGAAGAGCCATTCCAAAGGGCAATATAGTTTACCAGAAGTCCGCCTGCTTCAAAAAATTCACCACCGGCAATCAAATTTCCTTTGTAAACCACAAGTGCATTAACCTTTCCGTTTACACCATCGCCTAAAGCCGACCAGGTTGTACCATCCCATCGGGCAATGTGGTTGGCGTTAACACCATCCGCACCAGTAAATTTGCCTCCAACAATTAAATCACCATTATAAATGGTAGATGAATAAACCCAATCATTCATCCCACCACCAGGAAACCCTGACCAACTTTGGGCATACAGACTTTGTGAATTAATGAGATTTAAAATCAATGCTGCTAACAGGAACAGAAAGATTAACTTCGGGTTTAAAAACATTTTGGTGATTTTCATTTTCTTAGATATTTATATTACTGCTTAAATGGTCGAAACAGACACAAAGGTATGATAAATATCCAACCAAAATAATTCTCCCGATCATCAATAAAATCCAAACGGCTAAGTCTGGCTACAGATAACATGCACCAATTTATGGTTGTACCAGGAATATGTGAATGATTTACCGACTACAATCCTCTGGATTAAAGCACAAAACTTTCCATTTTCAAAAATCCTTAAAGTATCGTGATGTTTGAGGATTTAGATGCCAATAAATCTTGCATCAAATCCGACCAGAAAAATTTTTAAAAATCGAAAGTAATTCCCTGAGCCAATGCAGTTTGTCCGCTAAAGTTGATGGTATTTGTCTGGCGGCGCATGTAAGCTTTCCAGGCATCCGAGCCTGACTCACGGCCACCGCCGGTATCTTTTTCGCCACCAAAAGCGCCACCAATTTCGGCGCCCGAAGTCCCAAGATTTACATTTGCAATACCGCAATCTGAGCCTGTTTC
Source organism: uncultured Bacteroidota bacterium (assembly GCA_903930725.1). Classification (GTDB taxonomy): domain Bacteria; phylum Bacteroidota; class Bacteroidia; order Bacteroidales; family 4484-276; genus CAJATL01. The sequence goes on along the minus strand of CAIYZW010000573.1, from coordinate 3,172 downwards.
AGACAGGAACTTTTCGGCTTCGACAAGGTTTTCGGTAAAGATACACGACGATAAACCCTGCGGAACCTCATTATTAAGACGGATTGCTTCTTCGATGGTTTTATATTTTATCAGATAAAGCAGGGGTGCAAATGTTTCGTGCTGAACCATTTTGTAATGATTCTCGGCTTCAACAACCGCAGGAAGGACGTAATTTCCGTTTGGATAATTTTCGCCGGTAAGCCTTGTGCCACCGTAAATTAATTTCCCGCCTTCTTTCTGGACTTCTTCGATTGCATAAAGGAAATTGTTAACAGCCGTTCCATCAACCAAAGGCCCAACCAAAGTCTCTTTGTCAATTGGGTCGCCAATCCTGTTGCTGATACTTTTATATGCCGCTACAAGGCGATCTTTCACGTTTTCGTAAACCGATTCGTGAATAATCAGCCTGCGGGTTGAAGTACAACGCTGGCCACAGGTTCCAACAGCGCCAAAAACAACCGATTGAAGCGTCATTTCAAGGTCGGCATGTTGTGAGATGATTACTGCGTTATTTCCACCAAGTTCCAGAATTGTTTTGCCAAGGCGTTTTCCAACAATCGCCGAAACCCTCCTTCCAACTTCGGTTGAGCCGGTTACAGAAACAAGTGGAATTCGTTTATCGGCAGCAAAATTATCGCCAAGTACCGACGATTTTGCAACAATCATATTAAAGACGCCTTCGGGAACCTGATTATTCCTGAGTGTTTCGGAAATGATTTTCTGGACGGCAATCGCACAAAGGGGTGTTTTGGAGCTTGGCTTCCAGATGACAACATCGCCGGCAATAGCCGCAAGCATGGCATTCCAGCCCCAAACAGCAACCGGGAAATTAAAGCTCGTAATAATTCCTACAATACCGATGGGATGATATTGGTCGTACATGCGGTGAAACTGCCGCTCCGAGTGCATGGTAGCTCCATTAAGCAAACGCGACTGCCCCACGGCAAACTCACAGATGTCGATCATTTCCTGCACTTCGCCAAGGCCTTCCTCGTAAATCTTGCCCATCTCGAGGGCAACAAGATACCCGAGTTCTTCTTTATGTTTCCGCAATGCCTCGCCAATCTGACGAACGACTTCGCCTCTTTTGGGTGCCGGAACAATCCGCCATTTTAAATATGCTTCCTGGGCTTTAGCCATCAGGTGCTCGTAATCATCCAGCGTGGCATTTTTAACTTTTGCAATAAGCGAGCCATCAATGGGCGAAAACGATGCTGTTTCGTCGCCGTGAGTTTCGAGCCAACCATTACCGGTGCTTGCACCTGCATTTACGGGATCAATCCCTAAATTCCTTAAATCAATCTTCATGTTTGTTAGTATCAATTCTTAGTTAATTTATTATTATTCAATCATATAATCATACCGGTATTCCGATGCCGGCTGAAAAGTTTCTTTAATTGTTCTTGGGCTGATCCATCTGATCAAATTAAATTCACCGCCGGCTTTATCGTTGGTTCCCGAAGCCCTTGATCCGCCAAATGGCTGTAAACCAACAATTGCACCTGTTGGTTTATCGTTGATGTAGAAATTTCCTGCAGCATATCTCAATTGTTCACAGATATTTGACGCTGCAACCCTGTCGCGCGAAAACACCGCACCGGTCAGGCCGTAAGGCGAAGTTGTGTTGCATAGTCCGATAGTTTCTTCCAGTTTGTTATCGTCGTAAATAAATATCGTTAATATTGGCCCAAAAATCTCCTCAACCATCGTTTTGAATTTTGGATTGCTGGTAACGATAATGGTCGGTTCAACAAAAAAACCTTTGCTTTTGTTTCCATTACCACCAAGAATTATTTCTGCTTCCTCTGATTTTTCAGCAAAATTTATGTAGTTCAGGCAGTTATCAAACGATGCTTCATCAATCACAGCATTTATAAAATTCATCGGGTCGTTAATGTCGCCCATTCTGGCATCTTCACCAATCCTGAGAAGTTCATTTTTAATCTCGGCCCACAACGACACCGGCACATACATTCTCGAAACTGCCGAACATTTCTGTCCCTGAAATTCAAAAGCTCCGCGATAAGCATTTACAGCCACTTCTTTTGCTGTTGCTGATGGATGAACAAAAACAAAATTTTTCCCGCCAGTTTCGCCAACCAATCTTGGATATGATTTATAATGAGGCAAATGTTTGGAAACTTCACTCCAGAGGAAATTAAATATTTCGTTTGATCCCGTGAAATGAATCCCCGCCAAATCAGGTGATTGGAGGGCTGTTTTGCCAATAAGTGCACCACTTCCCGGCACAAAATTTATTACACCATCAGGAAGGCCTGCTTCCTGGAAAATTTTCATCAGATAGTAATTTGATAATAATGAAGTTGTTGCAGGCTTCCACACGGTAGTATTTCCCATCATTACCGGCGCCATGTTCAGATTTGAGGCAATCGAGGTAAAATTGAAGGGGCTAACTGTAAAAACAAAGCCTTCCAACGGACGGAATTCCATTTTATTCAGTTGGTTGAAGGCTGAACTTGGCTGCATTTCGTAAATTCGTGAAGCAAAATAAGCATTAAACTTCAAAAAATCAATTGTTTCGCAAACTGCATCAATCTCCGACTGATAGATATTTTTACTCTGGCCTAACATTGTTGCGGCATTCATCACAGCACGGTACTTCCCCGAAATGAGTTCAGCCGCTTTTAGTAAAATTGCAGCCCTCACTGTCCACGAAAGGTCAGCCCAGATACAATGCGCCTTTAGGGCCGCATCAATGGCAAGGTTCACTTCTTTTTCGGTTGCTTTGTAATACGTTGCCAAAACTTGTGAATGATTATGCGGCATTCGTACCTGCCCGGTTTGGTTTGTCCTGATTTCTTTTCCTCCGATAATCAGAGGGATTTCGATTGGATTTAACCGTTGACGATTTAGTTCGGCTTCGAGTAAAACCCGCCCCTTGCTGCCCTTTTTGTAACCCAGGATGGGTTCGTTTGCAGGTATCAAAAAATTATAAATTGCGTTATTCATATCTCTAAATTTTTATTAAAAAAGCGATTTGCATATTTTTGCAATTCGGTGGCAAAAGTATGATAATTTGTCTTGGTCAAAAGGCTAAATCGAACAATTTTTACTGGATTTGTTGTTTCAATTCATTAAGGATGGCTTCAAAACCGTTTTGGATAATCGAGTCATATTCCTGATGGAATTT
>CAIYZW010000572.1 GCA_903930725.1 uncultured Bacteroidota bacterium | reverse complement strand
TTGATATTGATGAAATTGATGCAGAACTCTTAATAATTCAAATCAAAAAAGAGATTGATGAAAATAAAGCAGAATCCGAAATTGCACCAGATGATGGGTTTCTGATATCAAATGAAGAACTGCTGATTAGAGTCAAACGTTGGACAAATTATTGTACCGAATCCATAATAAATGTTGAGATAGAACCTTTTCCAAAAATCAAATCAGAGACAAATCAGGTCGAATTGGCGGTTTTTAAAATTGCAAATATGGTAAAGAGTGCAAATCTATCGCAAAAATCCTCTAAAATTCCCATACCTGGAGCCTCCCTTTTAACAAAAGTTGGATTATCGGTTTTAGGTCTTGAGACTAAAGGTAAATTAACGCATGAAGAAATTGTAAATATTGCTGAAAAATACCTCTTGATATTAGAAATGAGAAGTTCTAAAGATCCGTTTTTGAAAGCGAAATACGATGAATACAAATGTACTAAAGATGAAAATATCTTAAAACATCATTCTAAAAAGAAGTTCTTTAATTTTTGATCAATAGAAGCCGTTCACTTGCCGCCAAAACCCCGTTTAGATATAATTTAGGTGACTAATTTCCTGAAAAATAAATGTTTTCAGTTTTGTAGTTGTTGTGATTGCAATATCAGGCTTGGTATTTTTCGTTTTTTTTTCTAATAAACCTGAAAATAAGATAATAAAGGATTTTATTTTGGTTGAATGGTAACAAACTCAATGTCGTGCTGATTTTGTTTTAATTGGTCGCTTTTCAAGGTTCGGCCTCGATTCTTTATTTTTTTAAATTTTAGAATTTATAACATTCCAACTTTTTTTAATATTTCAGCTAACTCTGGATCATTTTTAGCCTGTTCTCTTAAAACAAACTCTATACGGCTAATTCGTTCCTCAAGACTCAGGGGTTTATTTTGAACAGGATTTATCGAAGTGCGGCGATCCCAGATAATGAAACCAAATAGGAAAAGCATCAGCGTAATCAAAATTCCAAAACCCCAATAGAGTGTTTCAATTTTTGAATCCACGGCTTCGAATTTTGTATCTATTGCTTCAAATTTCGCATCCAGGGACTCAAATTTCGCATTCATTTCGTTTCTTAAAGATTGAACCTGTTCCTCGGTGCGCATAATTCGATCGCGGTCTTCCAAAGTAAAATTTACTTGTTGCGACTGGGGTGTAGCTTGCAACATCGTGATAAAAAACAATATGATTAAACCAGTTTTTTTCATGATTCTTATCGTTAACGATCACAAAGATAGAGAAATTATTAAAGATAATTCTTTAATTTTTCTGACTTAATTATCAAAATTTTCTGCCAGGATGAAATTAATGGCCGGATAATACAATTGAAAATTTCAAATGAACCAACCAGCCTTCGACTTTGTTTTGAGGAATAAAAGCATGAACAAATCCAAAAATATGTCCTCCAACCAACTGATCCACGAAACCAGTCCTTACCTTTTGCAACACGCCCACAATCCGGTGGAGTGGCATGCCTGGAACCTAAACACCCTCCAAAAGGCTGTTGTCGAAAATAAAATGATGCTCATCAGCATTGGCTATTCGGCTTGCCACTGGTGCCATGTGATGGAGCATGAATCGTTCGAAAACCGGGAAATTGCTAAGATTATGAACGAAAATTTCGTTTGCATCAAAGTTGACTGTGAGGAACGCCCCGATGTTGACGCAGTTTACATGGATGCTGTGCAAATTATTCATGGTAACGGTGGCTGGCCGCTCAATTGTTTTGCACTTCCCGATG
>CAIYZW010000571.1 GCA_903930725.1 uncultured Bacteroidota bacterium | reverse complement strand
TCAAAGTCCCGGTTTTGGGTTTGATCGAAAATATGTCATATTTCACTCCGGCAGAATTGCCCGACAACCGCTACTATATTTTTGGAAAAGAAGGCGGAAAACGCTTGGCAGAAGAATCAAACGTACCGCTTCTTGGCGAAATTCCGCTGGTTCAGAGCATTTGCGAGTCTGGTGACCAGGGTATGCCCGTGGCCATGAAGGATTCGACGAATCCCGAATCGAAAGCATTTGAGCAGTTAGCTTTAAATATTATCCGCCGCGTTAAAGAGGTGCCGGTTTCGCGACTAAAATAAATTTACATTACAAATCATCCGAACTTTTATTTAAATAATAGATTATCAACAACATAACATGGAAAATAATAAACAAGAAATTACCGAGAAAGTAATAAATGTAATCGGGCAAATCCGTCCATATCTTCAACAGGATGGCGGAGATATCGAATTTATCGAACTTACTGATGACAACATTGTAAATGTAAGATTACTTGGTGCATGTGGCTCCTGCCCATACAGCACCATGACGCTTAAAAACGGAGTGGAATCGGCCTTGAAAAAAGCAATACCGGAAATACATTCTGTCGAAGCCGTAAACCTTGATTTTTAAGTACAATTATGGCAAAATGTTAAACAAAACGTACGGTTAAAGCAAAAAAGACCATGAGCTTTAGGGGTTTGTTTTTCTATTTTCGGACAAACAATAATTGTTTTAGGAATTTTGGATATTTTTATTCAGCGTTCCTGGCTTAATATCATCTTAAATACCAAGCATTTATTAAATATTTTAGCCGCAGAAATTTGTTTGCATGATTTTTGTAAAACCGGCCGCGTTTAAAACAATTTTCATAATTTTGAACAAAATATCAATTAGGGGGTTTTAATAACTAAATAAAATTTTAACGTATGAAAAAATCAATTTTACTTTTAGCAGTAGTACTTTTAACTGCCTTTGCTGTCAAGTCGCAAAATACCGAACGTCCCTGGTTAATTGGGATTAGTACTAATTATGCCGACTTTCATGCAGTAGAAATGCCTTTTGGCGATCAACTTACAAATGCGAACTGGATGGGTCAGACGCTTCCAACACAATTTAAAATTGCAAGGTCTTTGAACAAATCTTTCAACTTTGGTGCCGAGTTTTCGGTAATTAAACTGGAGATGGATAAATTAAACATTTTCTTGAAGGACTATAATGGTGCTGCTTACAGCCCTATTTCATCAGACAAATTCTGGAGAATTGGTGGACAATTCGAGTACAAATTTGCTAATGGATATCTCTTGAAGGAAGAAGCCCGCATTGCGCCTTATTTATTCCTCGGAATGAATGGTTCGAACATTAACGAAAAAACCTATCTTGCACAATCTACCGGTGTTGGCGTAAATATCTGGCTCACAAAATGGTTAGGTGTAAATGCCGAAGGTTCTTACGATTATATTTTCGATTATAACGATTACATGCATTATTCGATTGGACTTGTTGCCAGGTTTGGTCAAAAACACGATAGGGACAAAGATGGTATTTCTGATAAAGCCGATGCTTGCCCGGATGTACCAGGTTTAGCTGAGTTCGCTGGTTGCCCGGATACCGATAAAGACGGCATTCAGGATAAAGAAGACAAATGCCCAACCGTTGCCGGCCCTAAAGAAACTTTTGGCTGCCCGGATACCGATGGTGATGGTATAATTGATATCGAAGATGCTTGCCCGCAGGTAGCTGGTTTGGCACAATTTAAAGGTTGTCCTGATACCGATGGCGATGGAATCCAGGATAAAGAAGACCAATGTCCTACCGAAAAAGGCCCACGCACAACATTTGGCTGTCCTGACACCGATGGCGATGGAATCCCGGATAAATCAGACGCCTGCCCCAACGAAAAAGGAACAAAAGAAAACAAAGGCTGTCCTGTAAAAGAAGTTGTACAAACCGAGGTAGTATCCCCACCGGTTGAACAGGTAAAAACCATCGAGTTTGCAGCTAAAAACATTCGTTTTGATGTTGGAAAATCAAACATTAAACAATCTTCATTTAACGATCTGGACAATCTTCTTAAGATAATGAACGAGTTCCCTGCAAGCCGCTATACCATTAACGGTTACACCGATAACACTGGTACCGATGAGCTGAACAACAAACTTTCGGAAGAGCGGGCTCAACACGTGAAGAAATATTTTACCGATCGTGGAATTTCTACAGGCAGGCTAACTGCAAAAGGATTTGGAAAAGCAAATCCAATTGCCACAAACGACACGCCCGAAGGTAAATTGGAAAACAGAAGAGTTGAGATTAATTTGGTAAAGTAATTTCAATATCAAACATTTAGAAAAAAGCAGGGTTTTAAATCCCTGCTTTTTTTGTTTAACCAAAATAATTTGACCGCATTTTACCTGAAAAATTAACTAATTTTGAAAATGGCTTTTCGTAAGGTAATTTGCCATTTATATTAAAATTTTGCTCAGATGAAAAAATCATTAATCATTGTTTTTGTGTTTGTTATATCTCTAAATCTTTCAAAAGCACAAAATATTTATCACCCCTGGATTTTTGGCGCAAGTACAAATTATGCCGACTTTAATTCGATTGATCTAAAATTAACGGATCAGTTTACACATGCTTTCTGGATGGGAAAACACATGCCCACCCAGGTAAAGATTGGACGCACGTTAAGCAGCAGTTTTGTGATGAGTGCCGAACTTTCGACCATCACCCTTGAGCCGGCAAAAATGAACGAAATCCCAACCAAAATTCCTGTTACCAGTAATTATTTCTGGAGAGCCGGCACGCAAATCGAATATAAATTTGCCAATGGATACCTTCTGAAGGAAGCCTGCCGGATTGACCCATACATTTTTGCCGGAGCCTACGGTTCGTCAATTAACGAAACGACATATTTTGCCCAATCAACCGGCATTGGTTTTAATGTTTGGATTACTGATTATTTTGGCGTTAATGCCGAAGGATCGTACGATTTTGTTTTCGACTGGAACGATTATTTTCATTATTCGGCAGGTTTAATTGTAAGGTTCGAAAACATGCTCGATAAAGACAGAGACAGGATTCCCAACAGGTACGATCTTTGTCCCGAAATTCCAGGACTTGACAAATTCCACGGATGCCCCGATTATGACAACGATGGCATTGTGGATAGCCTTGATAATTGCCCCAGAGATTATGGTGTAGTGGAATCAAAGGGTTGCCCCGATTTTGATCGAGACGGAGTCGCCGACAGCAAAGATATCTGCCCGTGCGAACCCGGAAAGCAAGAGCTAAATGGCTGCCCCGATACCGACGGTGATGGGGTGATTGGAAAAGAAGATGAATGCCCTCAGGAAAAAGGAAGCCAAAAAGCAAATGGCTGCCCCGATGCGGATGATGATGGAGTTCCTGATAAATATGATGCATGCAAAACCGAACCCGGATCTGCCGAAAATGGTGGTTGCCCTAAAAACCACGCC
>CAIYZW010000570.1 GCA_903930725.1 uncultured Bacteroidota bacterium | reverse complement strand
CCCTATATCCAAAAGGATATCAATCACTACCGTTTGATTGATGGTTTTATTGCTGAGAACTTTCATAACTGGAATAATTGTTTGATTATTGTAAAAGGACCCCGGAAATTCTGTCAGCCAGACGGCTGGCTCCAATCCGGAAAAGAGTTGGTGTCAGCCAGGATTCACCAAGAACACCCTTTACGACCCAAAAATAATTTAGCGCCTGTTCCGTTTCTGCTATCCCACCGGCTGGTTTAATTCCGATTTTTCTTCCTGTTTTCAGTTCGAATGCTTTGATAACCAAAAGCATGGTGTAAACGCCCTCAAGGGTGGCGGAAGGAGAGGTCTTGCCGGTACTTGTCTTGATAAAATCAGCGCCGGCTTTAATGGCTATTTCACTCGCTTTTCCAATATTTTCAATGCTTTGTAATTCTCCTGTTTCAAGGATTACCTTGAGTGTTTGGTCTGGACAATGCGCCCGCATCTGGGCTATCTCATCAAAAACTGTCTCATACTTTTGTTCAAGAAAAGTACCCCGCGAAATAACAACATCGATTTCATCAGCACCTTCCCGAACAGCATAATCAATTTCTGCAAGTTTAACGGGCAATGCCATTTGTCCACTTGGGAACGCAGCCGCAGTGGTAGCCACTTTGATGGGAGTGCCGGCCAATGTTTTTTTTGCAGTTTGGATAAATGGCGGATAAATGCAAACAGCGGCTGGATAAGGCAACCCTTTTTCGCCAAAACCGATCGCTTTCTCACAAAGGCTTTTTATTTTTGCATGGGTGTCCGATCCTTCCAGGGAAGTGAAATCCATAAAGGAGAAAATCTGCCGCAATTCTTCCTTTTCATGACTTAAAACCTTTTGATTTTTTAAAATATCATTCAGGTTGTCCAGTGCCTTTTGCGCTGAAATATCCGAAATCAGTGAAAACATCTCCATCTTCCGCAGTGTTTTAAAAGCTGAAACTTATCCCAAGGCTTGGCATAAACGGCATCTGATCAACACGGGTGTAAGAAACTCTGTCGAAGTAAAAGATATTTTGCTGATTCAATGCATTCGTGATGCTGAAATTAATATCCAGTTTGGTCGATTTGCCCAGAAAAAACGACTTTTTAAGGTTTAAATCGAGTCGGCTGTAATAGGGTAAACGACCTTTGTTGTAATCCCCGTATAAAATGCCAAGATTGCCATTTCCGGTTGTATAACTGGCCCCCATATTCTCAAAACTTATCTGCTCATAGAAACCACCCGTTTGGGTAAATGGAAAGCCTGAACCATAATTGTATCTTGCGTTCAATTCCCAATCTGCTTTTTTGCCAAAGGTAAAGGTTGAAACCAGGTTCAGATTATGTCTGCGGTCATAAGGCGGCACATAATCATAGATCCCGTCATTTCTGTGAATAAATCCGAGAGAATAGGTTATCCAAAGGTGGATCCGCTTATAGTCATATTTAACTGAAAAATCAACACCCTCCGCATCTCCGGTTTCGAGGGCAAAGTCCTTTTTATAATAATCAGGTACATTTTTATTTTCTTCAGTGTCGTTGTACAGCTTATTACGGTTCAGGCTGGTGAGCTGGGGATAATATTTGTAGTAGCCTTCAATGTTTATTGAAAGATTTTTCAATAAATCAAGTTCAAATCCGAGAACAACCTGTGTACATCGCTGCAATTTACTTGTTACAGGTTCGCCGTTAAATTCGGTAGGCAAATTTTCGGGACTGGTGATGTATCCATAAAACAGGTTTACAACATCCTTATCATAAGTAGTGCTAATGAGGTTTTGTGAGTACATCCCGGCCGCCATTTTCAAGCGGAATCTGGGAGCGACATTGTATTTTACGGCAATCCTTGGCTCCAACGAGGCGGCGGCCAGCGAGGCATAATATTGGAATCTGAGGCCAGGTTCAATGATCAGTTTTCCGGGCATCCATTTATATTTTACGAAAAGTGATGCCTCCGTCGAATTCTGGGTATAATCGATTTTCCGGTTTACTGAATTGAAAAAGTCGAGGGTTGTTTTGTATCCGGCCAATTCCAGTCCATATTTCAAGGCATCCCTGCCAAAGAAATAAGTAAATGTCAATCCTCCGTTAAATCCTGATATTGAGCTTGATCTGGCAGATTTTGCTAATTCCTGCAGAGTGACTTTATATTGACTGTAGGCAAAATTTCCCTCAATGAGCACCGAACTTTTTCCCGGGATAGCCAGAAAGTTCATGCCACCTCCATAAGAATTCCAATTGTAATCTTGTAAAATTTGATAATGGACCTGGTCAGAAAAATCGAATCCAAAGAAACTGACCTTGCTTCCATTTGGCGCATTGATCGCTACTTTTCCAAAAATATCGAGGTAGTTGTATGGAAGGCCGTTTT
>CAIYZW010000569.1 GCA_903930725.1 uncultured Bacteroidota bacterium | reverse complement strand
TTGACGAAAGAAATTCGCCGTGGCTTACAATGCTGTCGAGTGTTCGGTGGGTTAATTCCTTTAAGAGTAAAACAGCCCGGCAAATGCTCTCGAGTTCGATAAAATCGGTTTTAACACGATCGGACAATTCTTTTTTATGGTCGTCGGTAATCAAATCCTCAATCAGTTCGATGTGTCTGGATTCGATCTTCGTAATCGTTTCGGTGTAGCTTTCGTTTTGCACCGAAGCAAGTTTCCCGGCTTCGATAAGTAAGTCGGTGATACCGGCCAGAGCCGAAACCACCACAATACATTTATCCTTATTCAAGGCTTCACCTACGATTCCGATAACTTTACGGATGTTCGTGCTGTTTTGAACCGATGTCCCGCCAAATTTTAGTACCTGCATAAAATCAACTTTTAATGAGGCGGTAAAAATATAAAGATTTGTCAATATGAAAAATGACCGGTTCAAGCCTGGAAATTCTAAACAACAGCAATAAGATGGTTTTGTTGATTTTAAAAAGAATTATCGAAATTAATGGGTCAACCAGGCTAAATCCATGCAACCGGTGCTGCACAGAAATCTATTTTATCCCAACAAACCCCGGCCGGTAATGCTTTCCCGGATTGCGCCAAATAAATTTAGCATTGTTAAAAAAATCAAGTATTGAAAGTTGGGGGGCTTTTTCGGTAGAATTCCTGCTAATACTCATTACCGGTTTCGTGCGAATCAGGGATTTCAAACGAGCCATCAGGAATTTCGCTGGTGACATTGCGGTATCTGGCAGGGTCTTTTTTAAACTCGCTTACCGAAATGCCCGTTACATTTTTAAATTGGGTGGAGAGGTACTGTACACTGCTGTAGCCCATCATGTAGGCAATTTCGCTCAATGTAATTTCGCCGTAATGAATGAGTTCCTTAACTTTTTCGATTTTTTGAATGATAATAAATTTCTCGAGGGTGATGTTTTGCTGTTTCGAGAAAAGTGTCGAAATGTATTGGTACGAAAGGTTGAATTTCTCGACCAGATAATCCGAATTGCGCACCATCGCGTTAAATGTCGAATAGTGAACCAGGTCAATCACTGCATTTTTGATTTGCTCTACAAGCTGCTCGTCTTTGTCGCGGATAAATTCAAAACCTTCTTTTTCGATGATTTCCGTGATTCGGCTCAGGTCAATTTTATCGGGGTCATACGCGATTTTTGCTTCACCCATCACGATTTCATCAACAATCACGTCGTTTTCCTCAAGCAGCTTTTTTATCAGCCTGATGCAACAATGACACGACATATTTTTGATAATCAGCTTTTGATGAAGCATAAAGACCTTTTCCGGTTTGTTTTCTAAACTTGCAAAACTAATGATAAATTGTTCGCCCCATCTAATCAAAAAAAACCAATAACAACCGTTCCAGGTAGCTTTTTCATACATCAGGCACCGATAAAAGACAAACCAGTCCGGGCAAATATTCCGGTAGGTAAAATATAATTTTGCAAGCCTCGCAACATATCCGGCTTATTAAGCATCTTTACAAAAGCAATATTTGTAACGAAAAGTAGTTTTTAACTTTCAATTTTATGGCCATCAAATCGAGAACAATGAAAATATTTAAGCCCTCAATTTTCAGCCTTTTAGCGGCTGTTTTATTTCCTTTTTTTGCTCAATCACAAATTGCCATTGGCGAGTGGCGCGATCACCTCCCATATTTGCGCACCATTGCGGTTGTGGAGGCCGGCGACCGGATTTATTGCGCCACCGATTACAGCCTGTTTTATTACGATAAAACCGACCTCAGCATCACGAGGCTTACAAAAGTAAATGGCATTTCGGATATCGGAATCAGCTCGATGAATTACAACGAAACCTACCAGACCTTGCTCATCGCCTACAGCAACGCCAATATTGACCTGATAAAAGGAAACACCGTCATCAACATTTCGGATATTAAGCGCAAACCAATTCTGGGTAATAAAACCATCAACAACATCCTGTTTGTTGACAAACTGGCTTACCTTGCCTGTGGTTTTGGAATTGTAGTTCTGGATATTGATAAAGAAGAATTTCCCGACCCGATTTATTACATTGGCGAAAATGGCGGCCAGATTAATGTGCTGGATATTACCTTTGGTATGGATTCGCTTTTTGCTGCTACCGAAAAAGGAATTTATAAAGCAGCTGTCAATAGTCCAAACCTTGCCGATTTCACCGAATGGTCGTTCGATCAGAATCTTTACCCAAACAGGTTTTATAATCTTATCCAATATTTTGAAGGAAAATTAATTGTTAACAACAAAAACGAAGGCTATCACACCGACACTGCCTTTGTTTACGATTTTAACACCTCCGCCTGGTCGAAATTTGCAGGATTAAATAATTACACAAAGTTCAGTTTTAAAACACAAAACGACAAGTTAGTGCTTATCAGCGAAGGAACCGTTGATATTTACAGCAATACCTGGCAGCCCCTTGTCGGGATTTATCAGACCAACGGAGTTTTCCTCAATTCGCGTGATGCAGCCATTGATAGGGACGATGTAAAATGGATTGCCGATTATAGTGTTGGCCTCATAAAAACACCAACAGGCGAAACAGGCGATTTTATTAGTCCCAACGGGCCGTTTTCGGCAAATGTTTTTGACATGTCATTTGCCGGAAAAGATTTGTGGGTAGTGGCCGGTGGTCGTGCAAGTAACTGGGGCAAACTCTACAACGGCAACGGCGCATATTCGTTTGTTGACGAATCGTGGACATCGTACAACCGCTTTAACGGAGTTACGGCGTTCGACACGATCAGCGACCTTGTTTGTGTGGCTGTTGATCCCACCAACACAGCACGTGCCTACGCTGGAACATGGCAGAGTGGCGTAATGGAATTTCTGGATGGACAGGTTGCAAATATTTACGACCACAGCAACAGCTCCCTCCAAAAATGGCCGGCCGGCGATTATGTTGCCGTTAGTGGCGTGGCTTTCGACAATAATAACAACCTGTGGGTGGCCAATTCTGGCGCCCCAAATATGATTTCGGTTAAAAAATCCGATGGAACCTGGAAATCCTTTGCTTTAGGTAGTGGCGCCAGTGGCACCGACATTGGCAAAATGATGGTTGACAATTATAACCAAAAATGGATTTTGATGCGCGCCGATAATTCGTTGCTTTGTTTTACCGAAAACGGAACCATTGATGATCCCACCGACGATGATGTCAAAATCCTGTCGAATGCTGCCGGAAACGGTAGTTTGCCGGGCAGCAAAATTTTTAGTTTTGCCCAGGATCACGATGGTGAACTGTGGTTGGGTTCAAACGAAGGCATTGGTGTGATTTATTCGCCCGAAAATGTTTTTGTAACAGGATCAAGTTACGATGCACAGAAAATTTTAGTCGAGTTTGGCGGACATACCGGGTACCTGCTCGAAACCGAAACAGTTACCGCCATTGCTGTTGACGGGGCCAACCGGAAATGGATCGGAACAGAGCGCGCCGGAGTTTTCCTGCTTTCGGCCGATGGCACCGAAGAAATTCATCATTTTACGATCGAAAACAGCCCGCTTTACTCCAATTCGATTATTGATATCGAAATTAACGGCGATACCGGCGAGGTGTTTTTTGGAACCGAAGCCGGGATTATTTCTTATAAAAGCACTGCTACCGAGCCGCTCCCGACCAACTCAGATGTTGTGGTTTATCCAAACCCAGTAAGGGAAGGTTATACCGGAACAATCGGCATAAAAGGCCTTGTAAATAATGCTGATGTAAAAATTACCGATGTTAGCGGAACACTCATCTTTGCTACCCGCGCCGAAGGCAGCCAGGCTGTGTGGGATGGGCGGAATTTTGATGGAAGAAAAGCGCAAACCGGCGTTTATCTGATATTTTCGACCGACGACACAGGAACCGAAAAATTAGTAACCAAAGTTTTGTTTATCAATTAATTTCATCCCGGAAAAGCCTTGAGCTTGTCATGCTGCATAAAACACGAGGAATCGTTTTTCGCACCGTAAAATATTCCGACACCAGCGTTATCGCCAAAATTTACACCGAACAATTCGGGCTTCGCGCCTACATTGTGAGGGCTGTGAAGGGTAAAAAATCAGCATCAAAAACTGGCTTGCTGCAACATTTGTCGCTGCTCAATCTGGTGGTTTACGAAAAAAATAACGGCGGCGTTCAAAATCTCAAAGAAATGGAAGCCGCCCATCAGTTTCGAAGCATCCCGTTCGACATTATCAAAAGCTCAATCTTGCTTTTCCTTAACGAAATGTTGTACAAAGCCATCCACGAAGAAGAGCCTAACCAACCACTTTTCGACTATATTTTCGATTCGCTCACCGGTTTTGATGAAGCAATTGCAGGCTTCGAAAATTTCCATCTTTATTTTGCCATCGGCCTGTCGAAATTTCTCGGTTTTTATCCAAGGAATAATTTTACCGGACAGAACGAATATTTCGACCTTCGCGAAGGTCTTTTTGTCGAAAACAGACCTTTTCACAACAATTTTATCGAACCTGCAATAAGCCATAAACTCAACCAGATGCTGGACAGTGAATCAGCTCATCTTTCGCTTTTCGAAAATTCGATGGAGCGAAACGCCATGCTGGTAAATATTCTGGATTATTTTAAACTCCATGTTCCCGGTTTTATCGAAATTAAATCACTTCCTGTTTTACAGCAGGTTTTAAGATAAAAGTCTTCATGAAAATTAACTCAAAAACTAAATTGCTAAAACCCATTTTTAAACTTTCTTTTTTGTTGATAATCGCGGCTTTTGCAGCCACATCCTGCGCAACAAGCCACAAACCGTATAAACCCAGGCATTGCGATTGTTCTCCTTTTAGCCTGAATGGTCAACCAAAATCCGAAAGCGGCGCCTATCATGGAAAAATATAAAGAAATCCTTGCCCGACAACTCCCGGCCGGCGCTGTTGATGCAGTTTTCGATTTGATTATCCAAAACAAAGTAAATCTTAAAATCAGCCGTAAACGCAGGTCAAAACTTGGCGATTTCAGGCCGGCAATTACGGGACGCGCCCAGCAAATTACGGTAAATCACGACCTTAATCCATTTTCTTTTCTGATTACATTTTTGCATGAGCTGGCTCATCAAAGGGTTTGGTCAACCGGTAAAAAGCGCATCAAACCACACGGCGAACAGTGGCAAAACGAATTTCAAAACCTGCTTAATCCTTTTTTGGTTCCCGAAATATTTCCAGCCGAAATCCTCAACAATCTTTTAAAGGAAGGAAAAAAACTCTTTGCCTCCTCCGGTGCTGACCATGGCCTTTCGAGGATTCTGAAAAGTTACGACAATAACGAAAATAAAACCTTGCTTGAACAACTTCCCGATGATGCTCATTTTAAGCTTCCGGATGGCCGTACTTTTAAAAGATTGCAAAAACGCCGCAAAAATTACCTCTGCTTTTGCCTCACCAATGGCCGGAAATATATTTTTAACCCGCTGGCCGAAGTTATTCCTGCCGAAGAACATTGAAAATCATTAGCTTTTAATAAATTTGCCCACTCAAAAAGAGTCATCTAAACTTCATAAAAATGAATAAAAATAATTACTGTGTTATCATGGCTGGCGGGATTGGCGCCAGATTCTGGCCAATGAGCCGCACCTCGCACCCCAAACAATTTATTGATATCCTGGGAACGGGCGAAACCCTCCTCAGGCAGACCTTTAACCGGTTTACAAGGATTTGCCCTGTCGAAAATATCCTCATCGTTACCAACGAAATTTACAAAGACCTGGTAAAAGCCCAAATTCCCGAAATCCCCGACAACAATATTTTGCTTGAGCCAATCATGCGGAACACCGCGCCCTGCATCGCTTACGCAAACTACAAAATACAGGCTGTAAATCCAAACGCCAACATTGTGGTGGCACCGTCCGACCATTTGATTTTAAAAGAAGATGAGTTTATCAGAGATATCGAAGCAGCCTTTGAAGCCGCTACTCAAAACGACTGGCTTTTTACGCTTGGCATAAAACCCAGCCGCCCCGATACCGGTTACGGCTACATCCAGTTTGATGAATCTTCGGAGTACGATAAAAATCCGAAAATTAAAAAGGTGGTCACTTTTACCGAAAAGCCAAACCACGACCTTGCCAAGAAATTCCTCGAAAGTGGTGACTTCCTCTGGAATGCCGGGATTTTTATCTGGTCGCTAAAATCAATCAACAAAGCTTTTGAATTGTACCTTGATGATGTTAACAACCTATTTAAAGAGGGTTGCGGCAAATACAATACGCCCGATGAAAAGGCTTTTATTAAAGATACTTACACCGTTTGCCGCAAAATTTCGATTGATTACGGCATCATGGAAAAAGCCGACAACGTTCATGTTATTTCGTCGGATTTTGGTTGGAGCGACCTCGGAACCTGGGGCTCGCTGTACGATATCCGCAGCAAAGACGAAAACCGCAATGCCGTGGTTGGCAAAAACGTGATGCTTTACGACACCAAAGACTGTATCGTGACCATGCCCGCCGATAAGCTGGTTGTTCTGCAAGGTTTGGATGGCTATATCGTTGTTGAGGACGACAATTCGCTGCTGGTTTGTAAAAAGGAAGAAGAACAACAAATCCGTGTGTTTGTAAATAACATCAAACTCGAAAAAGGAGAGAAATTTATCTAAAAAAAATTTTTGACTTTGGTTCCCCTTCTCATTGTAGGAGAAGGGATTAGGTCAATAAACATCTATCAGGATTATTAAATTATTTCAAATTTATTCAAATGAAAAAACTACTTACTTTTTTTGTTATTTTAATCGTTGGCCTAAGCCCAAAAGCAAAAGCTGATGAGGGCATGTGGCTGCCGTTGTTTATCGAAAGGCTCAACTATGTTGACATGGAAAAAATGGGGCTGCATCTTACAGCCGAAGAAATTTACAGCATCAACCATTCGAGCCTCAAAGATGCAATCATCATTTTTGGTGGTGGCTGCACCGGTGAAATCGTTTCGCCGGAAGGACTGATTTTTACCAACCATCATTGCGGCTACGGAGCAATCCAGTCGCACAGCACCATCGAGCACGATTATCTTACCGACGGTTTTTGGGCGATGAGCAAAAAAGAAGAACTTCGCAACGACCGCCTCCCGGCTAAATTTCTTGTCAGAATCGAAGATGTTACCAGCAAAGTTTTACCAGAATTAAACGATAAAATGACCGAAGAAGAACGGGCTAATAAAATCAAGGAAATTGGCAAGAAAATCACCGACGAAGCCATCGCCGGAACCAAATACGACGGTTATGTTCGTGGTTTTTTTGCTTCAAATGAGTTTTATCTTTTTGTTTACGAAACCTTCCTGGATGTAAGGCTTGTTGGCGCTCCGCCTTCATCCATCGGCAAATTCGGCGCCGATACCGATAACTGGATGTGGCCCCGCCATACCGGCGACTTCTCCATTTTTAGGGTTTATACAGCTCCCGATGGCTCACCTGCCGAATATTCAGAAAACAATGTTCCGCTTAAATCGAAATATTTCCTCCCGATTTCGATTGCCGGCGTCGAAAAAGACGATTTTGCCATGGTGATGGGCTACCCGGGAAGCACACAACGCTATTTGTCGTCGTGGGGCGTTGACCTGGCCGTAAACGAATCGAACCCGACAGTTGTAAGCATCAGGGATGTAAAACTCAAAATCATGCGCGAATATATGGACAACGATGCCGCCGTCAGGATTCAGTATTCGTCAAAATATGCCCGAATTTCAAATTATTGGAAATATTTTATCGGGCAAACCCGTATGCTTAAGCGGCTTAATGTTGCCGATAAAAAACGTGAACAGGAACTAACCTTCAAAACATGGGTTGAGGCAAATGCCGCCAGAAGTTCCAAATACAGCGAAGCGCTCAGCCTTCTCGAAAATGGTGTGAAAGAAAAACAGACCTATAATTTATCAGAGATTTATTATAACGAGGCTATCGCCCGCGGACCAGAAATTCTTGGATTTGCCCGCCGGTTTTCACAATTGCAAAAATCCCTCGAGGCAAAGCCTTTTAAGCAGGAAGATGTAGATGCTGAGGTTGCCAAAATTAAAAAATCGCTGCCCGACTATTTTAAAGATTATTACGAACCCATTGATAAAAAAATGCTGGGAGCCATGCTCGAAATGTATTTTAAAAATGTGGCCAAAGACCAGCAACCGGAAATCATGGACGAGATAAACAAAAAGTTCAAAGGTAATTTCCAGGCTTACGCAGATATGATTTTCGAGAAATCCATTTTTGCTTGTCCGGTCAAGGTGAACACCTTTTTGGAAAAACCAAAAGCCAAATCAATTAAGGAAGATCCAACAACAAAGTTAATTCAGGCATTTCTGGATTTGAGGCCGGCTTTGGAACCTAAACAAAAATCGGCCTCCGAAAAAGCTGGTAAAGGCGAACGTCTTTATATTGCCGGCTTACGCGAGATGTCGCCAGAAAAAACTTTCTATCCCGATGCCAACTCTACCATGCGTGTTTCGTATGGTCAGGTGCTCGATTATTATCCTGAAGATGCAGTTCATTACGATTTTACAACGCATCTTTCAGGTGTGATGCAAAAAGAAGACCCGGCAAACTATGAGTTTGTGGTGCCCGACAAACTAAAGGAACTCTACAACCAAAAAGATTTTGGCCCTTATGGCGAAAACGGTGATATCGTAACCTGTTTTATTACTAACAACGACATTACCGGAGGCAACTCCGGAAGCCCCGTCCTTAACGGCAACGGTGAACTTATCGGGTTAGCCTTCGATGGAAACTGGGAAGCCATGAGTGGCGACATCGCGTTTGAACCCGACCTTCAGCGTACCATTTGCGTTGATGCCCGTTATGTGCTTTTTATTATTGATAAATACGCCGGCGCAACAAACCTTATCAAGGAATTGACAATCGTTAAAGACCGGCATTAATCAAAAGAAAGCCAATAATTTAACTCTTGTTGATAACCAAAAAGGAGCTTGTGCAAACAGGCTCCTTTTTTAATTAACCTTTAAAAACACTGTCCTTTGTAGTGGAAACACAAGTGTGTTAATCCAGATCAAACCCGACTGAAAATGCAATATACCCAAAACCACTCACAATGACTTATAATTTCATTTTAAATCCAACTTCATCACCGCTTTTTGAGAGGCTCCTAAGTTTGAAGGCTGCTCAACTTTTCGGCCTGGTTTTCACCTGTAAAGCATATCATTTTTTAATGCCCCAAACTGGTTGCCGCTATTTTGCTACTTTTGCGAAGGATTAACTCCGTTATTTACATTGAAAATTTCAGTATTCCAAATAGTTAGTGTCGTTTTAATTGCTGCATTTACATTTACAGGATGTAAAACAACGCGCAATTTAAAAGATAATGAGTTTCTGTTAACCCGGAACAGCATTACTATTGATAAATCCAGGCTCCATGATGAACCGCTGAATTTTGACCCTTCCGACCTTCCCGGACTTCTTCAACAAAAACCTAACAGTAATTTTTTGGGGATAATCCGTTTCGGGGTTTGGGTTAACAGCGTTACAAGCAGCGGTAAAAGCACTAAGTTTAAACGTTGGCTCAACAAAAACCTGGGACAGGAACCCATTATCCATGATCCCTTCCTTGTTGACCGGTCGGTTGATCAGCTTAAACTTTACATCAATAACCACGGATACTTCAACTCTGTAATCCTTCCGCAGGCCAAAAAAAAATCTAAAAAAGCAAAGGTGTTTTACAGCATTACCCTGGCCGAACCTTACCACATCAAAAATATCCAGATCAATATCGAAGATACGGCCATCCGCAACCTGGTACTGAATAATTTTGGTAATTCGCTCATTAGGAAAAACCAGATTTATAATGCCAATAATCTGGACAATGAAAGATATCGAATTGCTGATTATCTGAGAGAGGAAGGCTATTTTTTCTTTGCGCCCGAGTTTGTCTATTTCCAGGTTGATAGCGCATTTAAAAGTAAGCGGCTTGATGTTTTCCTGAATATTGAACAAGCGCAGGTTCCTCAAACTGTTGATTCGGCAATAACCCAGGAAACCAATCACAAGAAATATTTAATAAACAGGTTTTTAATAAATCCCGATTTTAACCCGATAAAAACCGATACCGCCGGATTGAAGGTTTACGTTAACCCGTCAACCGAAAACGGGATTAATCGTTACAGTTTTTATTACCTGGAAAAATTAAAAATCCGGCCCCGGGCAATCAGGAATTCGATTTTATTGGAACCCCTGCAAAATTACAGGCAATCTGCCGAAAAGAACACCTATAAACAGTTGTCGGGACTGCCATTGTTTGGTTATACTTCCATTAACTTTAAGGAAACCGCTGGTAAAACAAGCACTCCCGATTCGGTTAATAAT
>CAIYZW010000568.1 GCA_903930725.1 uncultured Bacteroidota bacterium | reverse complement strand
GCTTTAGCTTTTAAGAGTGCAACTTCCGATTTCTTTTGTTCGGTGATGTCCCAGTTGGTGCCCAACAAGTAAAATGCCTTTTCTGAATCGTGATGATGAAGTGTGGCAAGCGCCCTGATGTTATGAATGGATCCGTCGGGCCAGAGTATCCGGAATTCGGTTTTAAGCTCTTTTTCACCCTGTATGGCCATTTGGATTTCTAAACCGAATTTTACCAGATCGTCAGGAAAAATTGTTGCCTGCCATGCCTGGTAAGTTCCAGCAAAATTCTCTCTGTCAATTCCGTAAAGTGCAAACATCTCATTGTCCCACAGCAGAATGTTTTCGGTAAGATCATATTCCCACACACCAACACCGCCGGCACTCGTAGCCAATTCCAAACGGGCAGAAACTTTTTTCAGCTCATTGTTTTTCAGCGCAAGCTGATTGTTCAGGATAAGCAGCCTGCGGTTGTTCCTTTTGTTGACCACCAGTAAAAGCACTACCAATAAAAGGATTCCGCTGGCAGTAAGAATATAAAACCCCTGTATCTGAATGGTCTGTTTGCTAATCTCAATGTCCTTTTGCAAGAGGAGGTTTTCGTTTTCTTTTTGTTGGATGGTTTGCCTGAAAACTGCTTCGGC
This sequence comes from uncultured Bacteroidota bacterium, assembly GCA_903930725.1. GTDB lineage: Bacteria > Bacteroidota > Bacteroidia > Bacteroidales > 4484-276 > CAJATL01. Next base: position 1,746 of record CAIYZW010000568.1, on the reverse strand, counting down.
TACTTTGCTTTTTACCTCTTCGTTCGACAGTGAGTCGAACAATGAGGCGTACCTTTTAAAATATTCAAAGGCTTGCCGGTAGTTTTTCTTTTTTGCTTCAATATCTCCAAGCGTTTTGTTGGTACTTTGCTCAATAGTCACAAACTTTTGTTCCTGTGCCAGTTGAAGCCCTTTTATTGCATATTTCTCTGCGTTTTCCAAATCGCCAAGGCTCAGATAAACCAACCCAAGGTTTCCAAGAATGGTGGCGTGAGCCTGGTTTCTGTATTGAATCAATGGTGATTTAAGGGCATCGGTGTAAATTGTCAGCGCCTGTTGGTAATCCTTCTCATCAAAAGCAATGTTGCCAAGGTTAACCAAAGCGGATAAACGCGGGTACTCATTGTTGGTTTCCTGTGCTAAATTCAGTACTCTGGTCGTAAAAATCCGGGCCGAATCGTTATCCTTTTTAATATCTAAATACAAATTACCAAGGTTTTGGAAAACGGCCATTTGCAGTTGAATTTCACCATCGGGGCCAATAATATTTAGCGCCAGACGGTAAGCGCTTACTGCATGTTCGAAATCTTCGAGATCGTAATAGATCATCCCGAGGACGTTATAGGCATTTGCCAGATCAAGCGACGATTGGCTGGCTTTAAAAATTTCGATCGCATCAAGAATGCATTGAATGGCTTCGATAAAGCTTCCTTTGTTTGAATAAACCATTCCCAGGTGGCCGAGCGACTTTGCGTAAAGGTTCTTGTCGGGAAGTGCTTTTCCGGTACTTATAGCCATTTTATGATATTTCTCTGCACTATCCGAAACCCCGAGTGTTCCGTAATAAGCGCCGAGGTTGAAGCAAATCAATGTTTGCAGATAGCTGTTTTTATCATTCACAGCCAGGGCAAGCGCTTTTTGATAGGTTGGGATAGCCAGATCAGGATTATTCAGGTGCCGGTAACAGTTGCCAATACTGTTTTGCCCCAGTATGATACCGTTGCGGTAATTTATTTTTGTGGAGATGTCGAATATTTGCTGGCTGATTTTAAAGGCGCTGTCGGGGTTTGAGGGCAAGAAACAGCGGTAATATTCCAGCAGGAGTTTCACTTTATTGGTGTCGTCGTTGATGGATAACGAAAGCAACCGCGCCAGACTATCGGTTTTAATTTGCTTTGGCTGCGAAAAGATGCTAAGCGAGGTTAAAAGGAACAAAAAAAGAATCATACCTCGCCTTGAAGCAGAAGGTATTTTCCTTTTTAGAGGCGCATTTGCTTTTTTCATAATTTCCTGTTCTGAGCCTTGCTGAAGCAGGGTCGCTGATTGATGGTTTTTTTTCATTTCAAAATCAGTTTTACTGACACTATTAAAATTTTTCAGGTCTGTTATTCGTGTTTTTCAGATATTATTCTATGGAATCTTCCCAATAATCTATGGAATTTATCCAATTTTAGATGAGCTACCTGCGCGTTTCCGCGGGCTGAACGCTTCGGCTGCGATAACGATGATAGAAATTACACTACTGCATGGCAGGGACTTCTCAATCATTACATCTCATATATTTTCCCCAATCCAAACATCTATCACCCTTAAAAATGCAACAACATCGAGTGGTTTGGTTAAATAGTCGTTGACGCCGGTTTTTATTAATTTTTCGATCTGATGCGGCAAGGCTTCGGCACTGAGTATCACAACCGGGATGGCACTTGTTTGTGTGTCTGCTTTCAGGTTTGTAAAAACTTCGCTGCCATGAATGTCGGGCAAATC
>CAIYZW010000567.1 GCA_903930725.1 uncultured Bacteroidota bacterium | reverse complement strand
CCCTGCTTAATCCAACGTACACTCCCGGTGCCCAGGATAAGGCTTTGGGGGTAGCTCAACTTTGCCTTAAAGCACTGCCTGTTGCACCCTCTACTATGGAAGCTTCTGATTGTTTAGTTCTTAATATTCAAAAAAGGCCAGAAGCAATGGCTGGTGCTGATGCAACCATCACCGACAATCAGAGTTTTTCGGTTTCAGCAACAGCAGCAAATTACAGCAGTTTGGAGTGGGCGACAACAGGTGATGGAACCTTTAATAATGCCTCACTTTTAAATCCGGTCTATTCTCCCGGATTGATTGATATCGAAAACTCAACCGTGGAACTAACCTTATCCGCTGTTCCGGTCTCTCCCTGCACTGGGACAACAAATGATGCGCTAACCCTTACCATCTTGCGGCAACAAATCATCCAGCTGAACAATGGCTGGAACAGTTTTTCGTCATTTGTTGTTCCATCTGATCCTAATTTTGAGCAGGTAATGGCACCCATATCGGGCAATCTAATCGTAGCAAAAAGCCTCGAAAAGGTTTATTGGCCAACTTATGGAATTAACACCATTGGCAATTTTTATCCAACCGATGGCTATTTAGTAAAACTGAGTGCTGCATCCTCTTTGCCAATAACCGGATTTAAATCTCAAAATAAAACTGTCCAGCTCAAGCAGGGTTGGAATATTTTACCAGTAATCTCTGACAGAAACGTTGAATCGGAAATTTTGCTGACGCAATTAGCTGATAAATTGATTATTGCTACCGAAATTGCCGGAACCGGAATTATCTGGCCAGAGACAGCAATTAACACAATACCTTTTTTAATTCCGGGCAAAGCTTATTATGTAAAAGTTAACAATCCCTGTAGTTTTACTTTTCCTGATTGATTTTTGCTGGTAAGAACAATTCTTATGGTTTGGTGAAGTAAAGCAATCATGTTTTTCGAACTGAGTTTAAAAATTTAACTCAGTTCGAAAAATGGAATCGGTTGTTTCCGGAATATCCCAGATTCGGTTAAATCTTTCAAAATCTGGTTAAAATTCATAGCCATATCAGCCTGATATTTTTCTTTTATAAATTCACCTCAGTAATCCTTCCTGACCGGCTTCCTGAATGGGAATAATTTTCCAGTGTTCGGAATTATTGGCGATCAAATTATCGGTTAATTATCAAGTAATCAATCAATTAAAAACCTCAATAAATATGGCTTGATTTTGGATATCTGGGTTAGAAATAGTCATCTTATGAAAAAATTAATTTTGTTCTTCTTTGCTTTCGCAATAATATTCGCTTCATCTTGTAAAAAAGAACTGATCGGGCCTGTTAATAATGGGGCTGACAATTTAAATGATATTCAGGTGGAGCCTTCATTTAACTGGAGTACCGGACAAGTGGTTGATATCAATATTATTGGTCTTCCCACGACAATTCCAGTAAAATCAACTTTGGTAATCAGTTTGAATGACGGAGCTGTTTTGTACCAATGTTCTCACGCTATGAACATTGATGTAACTATCAATGTAACTATTCCAACTACTGAAACACAACTCCTTCTCAAATATGGAAAAATAGAGTATGTGGTGCCGGTTGTTAACAATCATGCAAATTTTTCTTTTATTCCTCAAATTCAGGAATAATTATTCACCATTAATCACAAAGTAAAATGAAAAACATTAATAAATCACTTGTCCTGCCTTTTATATTTTCATTTTTGATGATAGCTGGTATTAGCACAAAAGCTCAGGTGACACTTGATTGTGAATCCGGAAACCGTGCAATCGAGCAAGGTAATTGTTGGGGGTTTGGTGCAACAAGTTATGCCAGCATAACATCATATCCAGCCCTGGTGATATCAGGTTCGTACTCCACCAGAAGTAATTCATTGACCAGCCTTTTATTAATCTCATGTTGGATAAAAACACCATGGTTGCTGGTAGGAAACGGAAATATTACTTTTCAAACCCGCCTTGATGGTGCAGGTAATGGAGTTACTGCAAAAGGAATCGTTATTTCCTACATTCCTTATGATGCTGGTGCTTCTTATGGTGAAGGAACCGCCGTACAATTTTATACCTACAATTTCCCGGCATTTAATGTTACAACAATCAGGGATATTACAGCTCCAATACCCACCGAAATTCAAAATTCGACAACTCCCTATAAAATCTGGGTAAGTTATATTGGCACGGGTGGAAACGAAAGAGCATTATCCGATAACTTCATTTTCCCAGGCACCTACTGGTCCGATCCTGCAAATGGATGTATCCCCTTGGCTGTAATTCAGGATGCCGATGGTGATGGGGTTGCCGACAGCGAGGATAACTATCCTAATGATACTTACAGGGCTTATAATAACTATTATCCTTCGGTAAACCAGTATGGTACGCTTGCTTTTGAAGATAACTGGCCAAATAAGGCAGATTATGATCTTAATGATGTAGTTCTTAACTATCGCATAAATACTGTTACTAATTCATCCAATAATGTTGTTGAGGTATTAGGGAAAATTGTACTGAGGGCTTCAGGTGCAAGTTATCAAAATGCTTTTGCATTTCAAATTGATGGCATCACACCAAATAAAATTAGTAATACCTTAGGAAATGCAATAAGCTCACCAACAATTTTTAGTTTCGATTCCAATGGTCTTGAAGCCAGTCAACAATATGCAAACTGCATTGTATTTGATAATTTTTTTAAAGTGATGACACATCCTGGTAGCGGAACCGGCATAAACACTGATAAATCTGCACCATTTGTTCCTTATGACACGCTTAGCATCCGTTTGGTGTTCATCAATGATGGAGTTCCTGCATCCGGGGGAACAGTATCAATAAATCAAGTACCACCCTCTGCTTTCAATTTTTATATTATCTCAAATCAGGAACGTGGCAGGGAAATTCATCTTGCCGACCAGGTTCCAACAAGTCTGGTTAATAATGCCTATTTTGGAACTGGTGGGGATGATTCTAATCCAGGAGCTGGAAAATTTTATAAAACCTCCAATAATCTGCCATGGGGAATTAATATCCTGCAAGGATTCGATTATCCCATCGAAAAAGTTTTGATAAACGAAGCTTATTTACATTTTATCGAATGGGCAGAAAGCTCAGGATCTTCTTATCCAGATTGGTTTTCTACACAGCCGGGTTACCGGGAGAATTCCAAAATCTATTAATACAATCAGGCTCCAGCAAAATTACCGGTTTCTTTAACGAGAGCCGGTTTTTTTATTCCGGTTTGTAGTCCTGATGGTCGTTG
>CAIYZW010000566.1 GCA_903930725.1 uncultured Bacteroidota bacterium | reverse complement strand
TTTTTTTAAGTTTTGATAAAATGAAAAGGGAGCTTGCTAAGCCCCCTTTCCAAACAATCAATCAATAATTAAAAAAACAACATCAGGTAAATCTTAAAAATTACCTTCCCCATTTTTAAATTTTTACTCGACGATGAGTTTTTGTGTTGCTTTCCCATCAACAGTTGTAATTTCGACAATGTACAAACCGCTTTGTAGCTCAGAAATATCTGTTGCAAATGAATTGCCTGAAGCCTCGCTGTTTAGAACTAACTGTCCGACATAATTCAATATTCTGATATTCAATAATTCGCTGGGACTTGTGATGTTCAACAAATCGTTTGCTGGATTTGGGAACATTTTCGCTCCGAAAGGATCGGCGGATATTTCGCCTATTCCAACAGTTGAACCAAGGGTGTATTGAATGTCGTCAATAAAGAAATAGGGGGTTCCGTTTGTTGTTGCGGCATAAATATCCATCGCAGCAAGCTGGTTGATGCCACCGCCTGATGCGCCAATGCTCCATTGCCAGGAATAAACCAACGTTCCGTTTACAACCAGTTGTGCCCAATCATTGTCGAGATCAATAATATTTTCGACATAAAACCATTCGTCATAATTGTAATTGAAAGATGCAATACCTGTTACACCTCCAGCGGTGAGCACAGCTACTCCGTTAGGATTTAAATAAACCTCTGATCCCCATTTGGAAGTGCCGCCACTAAAGGCCTGCAGGATATTGTAATATCCTACTTTACCTGAAGGAATAAACATTCGGAAATTAACAGCATAGCATCCGGTTGTTTTGTCGCCAAAAAGCATAACGAAGTCGTTGGTTCCCTGGCAAAGTACCGAGTTGCTTCCTGCGTATGACTGCTCTGACGAAACAATTGGATCTTCGGCTGATCCCGGCGTATTGCTCCAGGTGGTCCAATAGGTAAGACCCATGTTAACTGCCTGTTGAACCATTTTTTCACCAGAAATATAATCTTCAAAAGGTTCTGAAATGATATCAGCACCACCTTTGGCAGTCATTTTAACCAGATCGAGGCTGAAAAACCCGGTAGTCTCGCTCGAATATTTAAAAGCCAGGTAAGAATCGGTGATTGAATAATCTGAAATTTTAATTGATAATTCCTGCCAGTCGGAAGTTACAGTGAAGTTGTCCAACTCGATAAAACTTGCTGTATTTCCAGGGTCACTCACGGTCCCGACACTCAATGTTGGATCCTGGCTTGCTTCTCCAACCTTAAAATATAACATATCAACCAAACTCAGGTCAAATTCAGGTGTAACCAGCATTACATCAGCAGTGCCGGCATCCTGGCGGAAGAATATTACTTTTCCGCCATACCAGTAAACGTAATTCCAACCTGATGCAATGGCGGTGTAGTCATCTGGTAAACCAGCTTCAAAATCTTCATAATAATAGTAATCCGGAATATTAAGCGTTGCATTGATGGTTACATTCTGATCGACAACCTCCAAAGTCCCTGAAGCACCTTCAAGGCCAGCTTTTATAATGCTATAGGCATAAACTCCCGGGAAAACCTCAGGATACGTGGCCTGTCCGGCGGCATTGGTGGTAATTGCCGGATGACCATCCATGGTAATTTCAGCGCCTTCTACAGGATTTCCATCGCTGTCGGTAATATTGAAATTTACTGCGTAAGTATCAAAATTAGCAGCTTCTACTTCGATCATCTCCGATTGAATCATGCTCTTATCGGTATCATCCTGCACAAAAACAATCACACGCAAATCGGTGGGTTCCTCCATATTGGTTGTTGACATGTCAAAAGTTTCGGTAATATCAACCGAACTTCCGACAGAAAGTGCCCCCAGTGTGGTGCCCGAGGATCCTGGCAACATGGTCATCATCACATTATAGAATTCGGTTTCTCCGTTTGTCGAAACATTGCCAACCGTGACTTTTTCGACAACTACTATATGAGCCTTCAAGCCAGCAGCATAGGCAGCTGCAGAACTGATATTCAGGTTAACCGTTATCATCATATTCTCGTCGATGCTGGCATCTGACGTAAGCTCAATTGCAGTTACATTATCAGCAAATTCATCAAACATTTCCTGTGTAAGGTCAGCTGCATCAGCAATCTGGGTCGCATTAATATAGAGATCTGGCACCCAGGAGCAGCCATAATAATCTCTGCGGGCACCGCCTTGCTCGGTGTAATAAATGTCGCCACTTCCGGGCCAGTTCATCTGATATTTTATGAGGCTGTATTCATCCGGATTTGCAGCAAGAACTGCATCAATGATGGGATTAGCTTCGGCACAGGGAGCACAGGTTGAGCTGGTAAATTCTTCATACAATGGTTTTTTCATCACAAGATTATCCAGAACCTGGAAATCTTTTGTAAGCACATTGTTGGCGGGATTTTCATCTCCGGCAAGAGTAACAGTGACTTCGGCAGTATAATTTCCCTGTATGGCAGTCCAGTTTGCATAGGTTACAAGCTGCGACTGGAAGCCGGCCAGATTTGTAACATTGTAGTTTTGGGTATAAATGGCCGATCCTCCTTGTAATATCTTAAAAGTAGCAGTAAAAGAAGATGTTTGTGTTCCAAGGTTAGATACCAGTGCTTTAGGTGTAATTATATTTCCGGTTGGAATGATAGATGGAACATAAACCGCTGCTACAGCAGCATCCAGATTAGCGGCCTGGAAAAGGCTTACATCGTCAATGTACCAGTAATTAAGTTGGTAAGAGTCGCCATTCATTGTAAATGCCACTTTGAAGTTTGCCGAACCCACATCACCATTATCTATCAGAACCAGTTTCGTTTCGGGGCCAACACTGCCATTGACGGCAATTGTCCATACTTCATTCCAGGTTGTGCCATCGCTGGTGGTTTCAACTTTCAGATCATAACCTCCGCCATAGTCGTTTACATATTGTTTAAATTCAAAACCAAGCGCAGTATGGCCGGTAGTGTTAATTGCCGGCGAAACGAGCCTTGAAATACCAACAAACTGAGGTTGCCAGTTTAACATAGCTTCGGGTGCGGTACCTCCGGCATTGTTGGTGGCACTTGGTTGCCAGTTGGTTTGTCCCAGGCCTGCAACAGTCCATCCCGGAGGCGGACAGCCACCCGAGAAATCTTCGGTAAACAGGGCATCAGTATTCCCGTTGCCTGGCGCAACATAATCTTTCTGAAAACACACTCCCTGGTTTGGGCCGGGAAGTGCATGTGGCCCATTTTGTGCAAAAGCAAAAAATGCCATAAATAGCATTGTTGTTGTCATGAAACTTTTTAAAGTAATTTTTCGCATAATGAATAGTTTAGTAAATGAATAATTAATTATTGTTAATGATTTGATTTACTGGTTGATGAATCGGACAATTTCGGGATATCGCCGATTAGTTTTTTAAGAATGTTGTTTTGAATTTCCTTCTTTTCGATGAGATTTCTAACCTCCTCTGCCTCCGTGAGAATTTTGGCAGAATTATCATCTTCGGTCACATTTTCCGTTTTGTTTTCGTCTCTCATAATAAGTATAGTATTGATTTTAATACGAGAATAAATTGCCGGTCAAAATTCGGCTATTTCTGAGCTGAAAGCAAATAATTGGCCTTTACAAAACATTAATCATTATAAAAAACCACCTTTACAAATCCTTTACGTGATAGTTAATAATTTGTAAATGAGTTAAAAAGAAATCGAAGATGGGGAAAATCAGATTTGAGCCAGAAAAGTGACTAAGTTGGTTTGCGTGTTTGAAATCCCCAGTTTTTTGCGGAGCCGGTGACGTGCAATTTCGAGGCTGCTAATGCGCTGGCCTGTCATCTTACAAATTTCCTTTGAAGTAATATTTAACCTCAGAAAGGCGCAAAGTTTTAAATCGTTTGGCGAGAGGTCGGGAAATTTCTGCATCAATCGTTCGTAAAACTGGCCATGAACCTGCTTAAATCTTAGCTCAAATTCTTCCCAAATTTCGTCTTCCGTATTTTTTTGAAGGTCGTGAGCAATTTTGATTATTGCAGTTTTGGTTTCGTCTTTTACAGCTTCATTTTCGATGAGCATCAGCCTGTTTGAAATATCAGATAGAATTTCATTTTTACGTATCAGGTTCATCACATTCAGCGTAAGCTCCTTATTTTTAAAATCAACTTCATCTTGCAGCTTTTGCTTTGCCAGCCGATCATTCCGAGCTTTCATTTTCTGGCGTGACATCAAAAGCAAAACAAGGATCACAAATAAAGAAAGGGTGATGATGATGATGATGGTGATAAAATCTTTACGTTGCTGCAGCAGCTTTTCTTCCTGGTTAAGCTTCTCAAAATCATACTGCAATTCAAGTTTCGAGAGTTTGGTCATACTTTCTTCCAGCCCCAGGCTATCCTTTATCTGGTATTGGATCATGCCGAACTTGTAAGCATTTTTTAAATCATCCTTTTTCAAATAAATACTATGTAGTTTTTCGGCGGCATTTTTCACAATTTTCTTCAATCCGTTTGCCTGGCCAATGGAGAAAGCCTTTTCGGCATATTGGAGGCTTTTTTCTTCGTTTCCGGTCTCATCATAATAATCTGACAGATTGATGTATGAAGCCGAAAGCATGATCAAGTTATTTAATTCTTCAAAAATGGTTGCCCCCTTGTTGTGATAATTCAGGGCAGCTCCATAATTTTTCCGATCCTGGTTTAATTCGCCAAGATTTTGATAGTTAATGCCCTCCCAAAGGCGTTGGCCAATTTTGATGTTGATTTTTGCTGCTTCAAGAACATATTTTTCGGCGGTATCGTTTTGCTTGCGTTCAGCATAAATGGCAGCAACATTGTTAAGGCCACGTGAAATGCCGATGGGATCGTTGATTTCGCGTCCGATTTTAAGCGACCTGGAATAATACTCAAGTGCCTTATCGTAATTCTGTTGTTCAAAATAAAGATATCCCACACTATTGAGCGCTTTGGCGATGCTCTGGTTATCACCTGTTTTTTCTGATATTTTCAGGCTTTCAAAAAACTGGTCTGAGCTAAGTTTGTATTCACCAAGATCGGTGTAAATACGACCAATCACCCGATGAGCCTCAGCCAGCTCGATGTTATTGCCCAGGTGTTTTGCCAGGTCAACAGCTTTCATAGCCAATTCCATTGAAGTCTTGTAATTAGTCATTGCCCAGTAAATATCAGCCATGCGAGTGAGTGCCATAAGTTTTATTTCCTGGTTGTTCTCGGTTTCGGCAATTTCGATAGTAATTTTGGCATATTCCAAAGCACGATCCGGATTATTGTTTTTTAATTCATTGATTAGCTGAATGTACAGGTTCATTTTTGTCTTAGTGTCAATGGTTAGGCCAATAGCTTGTTCCAGGCTTTTAATGTTGTTGGTTTCCTGGGCTTTCAAATAATAATTGGGAAGCCAGATGAGGACCAAAACCGATATTTTGACGAAAATATTTTTCATTCAATGTGTTGTCCGGTAAAGCCCGGATTATTCTTTCAAGAATTTTGAGCGAAACAAAAATATTGATAATCTTTTGATATTGAATCTTATTTTTATGGTCTCACCAGAAATCAATCTTGCCCATAAGTTTCGGGTATCATTTATTTCGTTAAAATCGTTTGGAGATTCAGAAATTTTGTTGTAGGTTTGCAAAAATCTATCACTTACAAAATTTAGTTGTCTGAACCTTTAATTGTCATTGATAATTGTTTGAAATTGTTGCGCGGAAGTATGGCTTATTACATTATAAAATATTAGTTCTTTGTCACTTTGTGTTGATAGTGTCTGGTTTTTTTAATTATTCAACTGCCCAGGTACCCAGTCTTTCTGATTCAATTACCACTTTTTTATCTAACGAAGGATTTGAAAATGTTAGGACAAAAATTGATGGATCAGATTTAGTGGTTGCTTTCGAAAACAGAAGATACCGTTCACAGGCAAGAGGTTTGGCAGAAGTTTTAAGATGTATTTCACACTCTGCTAATATTGCGGCAGATACACGAATTTTGCTGGTGGTTTTGCATCAGGAGGTGCCAATGTTGTTAGTTACTGTGGGTTTTGATGCCTATAATAAATTTGTTGACGACTTCCCTGATTCGATTCCGTTTACAGATAGCCTGAATGTAACCATGGAATATAACCTTGTTTGGGAAAAAATTTCAGCAACTCCATCATCAAATCAATCAAAATTTAAATCCGATATTTCTGTTATCCCCCAATTCAGAGGACAGTTTGGCGATTTTAATTATCCCATCAGGGCAAACATAAACATAATTCCCGAATATAATCTATTGATTACGCGTGGATTGTCATTAAAAGCCCAAATGATTATCCCGGTTTATAACGACTTCAATAAAGACAGGTTGGTTTACCATGATCTGGATGAGGAGGGAGACATGATAAGGCCCGGAGTAATTTCGCTAACGCAGTTTTTAAGATTAGATGATGAGGTATTTGTTACTGCAACAGCAGGTTTTTTTGATAAAAACAGGGCAGGAGCAAACTTTGAGATGAAGAAATATTTAGCAAACGGGAAAATTTCGTTAGGTGCAAATGTTGGTTACACCACCGATTATACCTACACCGGAGTAAAAACGGATTACCTGGTTGATGAAAACTATTTAACTGCTTTTCTTTCTGCCGAATATCGCTACGAACCTTATGATTTAGTTGGCGGGCTTCATATCGGAAAGTATTTGTACAACGAAATGGGTGTGCGAATGGACTTGATGAGGCAGTTTCGCGAAGTAAATGTTGGTTTTTTTGTTCTTGCCACCGAATCAGAATTGAATGGAGGCTTTAATTTTTCAATTCCGATCCCGCCACGTAAGTATTCAAAACCGAAATATTTCAGAATCCGACCAACCGAAAAATTCACCTGGGAATATCGGGCAAAAGGATTACCTACCACCGGTACTATGTACAACACAGAAAATGAACTATTTAGATTAATGATCGAATTTAATCCTGATTACATAAAAAGAAATTTATTGTTGGATATTAAAAAATATAATTAATTTTGAGCACAGAATTTTAAAATGATTAATAAACAAGGAGCAAATATGAAAAACAAAATCAACTTACGGTCTTTTGCGCTGTTTTTCCTCGCTGGTGTCTTGATATTCTCACTCAGCAAATGTAAAAATGTAGGGCCATCAGAGTGGCCGGATCCTACACCTAATGTCACAAGTCAGCTTAAACTTACGGTTTTTGATAGTGATAATGGGAGTATGCTGCAAGGTTATGGTATTAAAGTAATTCTTCCCGATGGTACAACAAAGGATTACACAAACGAAAGTGGTACTTTGAGTATTGATCAAACTTTGGAAGGTACATATATCATAACAGCATCAAAGGATGGTTATCTTGCTGCTAATGAGGTAATAGTAGTTGAAAATGTTGTTGAAGAAAATGTATCGGCAGTCATTACGCAACAGGATTTTTATCTCAACAAAAGAGGCAGTTCATCAATTGTTACTCCCCAGGGAACAGTGTTAACTGTTGAAAACAATCTTGAGCAGAAAACAACTATTGAATTTCCTTATGGAGCAATTTCAAGCAATCAGGATATTATAGTTTCATTTATTCAACCACCTTACAAAAATGGTGAATTGAAAATTTTAGGAGAAAGAGTATTAATCAACGGATACGATTTTTCGCCTGATCTTACTTTTGCCGAAAATTTAAAGCCAACTATCAACATTCCAATTAATGTACAAAGTGTACTTGATGGTGGACCAATATTCTTCGGTTCGTATGACGAGCAGACCAATACCTGGGAAACATTAGAAGGTACACTTAATGAGTCGAGAACAGTAGCTTCATTTGAAATGCCACACTTTTCACCCTGGTACACTTTTACAGGTTACCGTCTCGTGAAAAATGGAACATCATGGGCTCCATGGACTTATGTATCTGAATCAGAAGAATGTAGTGCCGGCGCCTGTGGAACTTATATTTTTACTGTAGCTCCTTCAGCACTGATTAACAATCTGGTTTCGTTAGGCTACAACATTAATTTAAAAGTTAAAGATACCAGGTGCATCGGACCACATTTTCAATGGGCACAGGTTCTTTATGCACGTTGTCAGCTAATTGATTACAGTGTTTACGATTATACCGGACAACTCCTTGGAAACATTCAGATTCCTATGAAGAAATTCCAATGGATGGTTGATGAATGGTATTGCCACGACCAGGGTGGTGGAAAATAATTTTTGATATCTCAAAATACAAAAGCATGAAATTGAATAAAAAAGTTTCATGCTTTTTTTATTAATTTCGACCCAGTTGTTTCAATAATAAATTGATATTTGTGTTATTAATTTACGTTTAATTCAAAGCTAAAATATGAATTCAATTAGTTGGATGTTAAGAATTTGCTTATTATTTATTGTACTAGTTTTCCTGAATATGACTTCGTATTCACAGGAAGAAAAAACAACTACCGAAAAGTTTGGATTGCATAGTGCTGGCCTGTCATTGGGGTGGTTTAACCCTTCGATGGATTACTGGAAGACAAAATCGGAGTTTAAAGGCGCTGATTATAGTGGTGCCTTGGAGGTTAATGCTATTATTGACTTTCAAATCGTCACAAATCTTCATGGTCAGGTTGGATTGGGGTATTGGCAGGAGAGCATAAAAGATTCACTTCAGAATTTTGGAAATACAACTTTAATGCTCACAGGAATTCCTATCAGCATAGATTTACGTTATCAAATCGAACCATTAAAATTTTCTTTGTTTACTCCATACCTTGGAGCTGGTGGTGAGTTTTTATTTGTTGAACATAAAATGATATTTGACCTGAATGATGCTCCACCAGCAAAAACAGGGTCAACGGTTATGGGTAATTTAAGTGCTGGAATTGAAACGAAACTTTCAGACCAATTTGCAATTGATCTTGACTTTCGATATAAATTTGGTAATTACAAGCAAGATTTTAAAATCGAAAATCCAGCAAATCCTGACGAAAGTGATGTTGTTACGGAAACTATCTCGCTAAATGGCCCCAGGATTGGAATAACACTCAGGTATATTCTTTAATCGAAAGCGATGGAAAAAAAACCGCAAAGGATTTTAATACTTTGCGGTTTTTTTATTCCGTGTTTAAACGGTTGTCAATTTATTCAACAAACCATGTTTCGCCGCTGTTGAGCAGATCGTCCATACATTTTATTTTACTTTTTGCCTTAATCTCAGCAATCTGGGCTTCCATCAGGTCGTCGTAGGTTTCGGATTTGGCTGAGCGAATCACACCAAGCGCAACCGGGAATTCCGGGTACGACATCTTGGCAAGCATCAGGTGGATACCTGGGTCTTTTGAGTGTTGATCGTGGACAAGTAAATCATTTTCGGTAATATTATTATCTCCCAATTTTACTACTTCAAGCCGTGTTCCGTTTATCCGAATTCCTTTGTCGCGGTTTTTACCAAAAATCATTGGTTCGCCATGACGCAAAACTATAAGACGTTCATCTTTGTTTTCTTTGTCGGTAAGTATATTAAAGGCACCTTCGTTAAAGATTACGCAGTTTTGTAATACTTCAACAACCGAAGTACCATCGTGTTTGGCAGCTTCAAACATGATTTCTGTCATCAGCTTTGGATTAACATCTACACCTCTGGCAAAGAAAGTTCCCTGAGCTCCAAGAACAAGTTCTCCGGGATTAAAAGGATGCTCAATGGTTCCGTATGGCGAAGTCTTGGTGTGGGAACCAAGCGGAGATGTAGGGGAATATTGCCCTTTGGTCAATCCGTAAATCTGATTATTGAAAAGTAAAAGATTTACGTCAATATTACGTCGGATAAGATGGATAAAATGATTTCCGCCAATAGCCATCGAGTCGCCATCGCCGGTAACAATCCAGACACTCAAACCAGGGCTGGCAATTTTAACGCCTGAAGCTATGGCAGTAGCCCGACCATGTATGCTGTGAAATCCATAAGTCTGAACATAATATGGAAAGCGTGATGAACAACCAATCCCCGAAATAAAAGCAAAGTTTTCCTTTTTGTAGCCAATTTCGGGCAAAACTTTTTCGACAGCTCTAAGGATGGCATGGTCGCCACAGCCCGGGCACCATTTTACCATCTGATCACTTTTGAAATCTTCGACAGTTAATTTAACTGGCGAGCGCTCTATTGTGTTTATGATAGGTTCCATAATTAAATCTCCTTAAGGATATTGTTAAAATTATTAACTAACTCAGCAACGGTAAATGGTAATCCTTGTACCTTATTATATTGCAAATATGGGATTTCGGGGAAATTCATCCTAAGATACTGAACAAACTGTCCGCTGTTTAATTCGCAAACCACAACCTTTTTATAACCCGAAAGTACTTCTTTAGTGTTTGATGGCAACGGATTTATGTATCTGAAATGTGTGTGACTGACTTTTTTGCCTTCCTTACGCATGGTCTCAACAGCACTGTACAAAGCACCTTTTGTTCCGCCCCAACTAACAACAAGTAAATCACCCTCATCTTCACCAAAAACTTCCTGCGGTGGTAAACGGCGGGAAATGCGTTGTACTTTTTCGGCGCGGTATTTAACCATTTTTTCGTGATTCAAAGGATCGGTGGAAACCTGACCTTCGATGTCAGATTTTTCGAGACCTCCGATGCGGTGACGCAAACCTTCGGTTCCCGGAATAGCCCATTG
>CAIYZW010000565.1 GCA_903930725.1 uncultured Bacteroidota bacterium | reverse complement strand
AATTTTTTCTTTTCAGATAAACCTTGCTCGTCCCTGCAAAATGCCGCAATTTCATCCAGTTCCGGAAGTTGTCCGTTAAGCAACTCGTGGATGCTGCACTTTTTGGCAATATTGGCCATCTGACCTCCGGTGAGCGAAAAATGCTCACAGAGCTGCCGGACAGCCTCATGTTTAAGAAAGGGGAACTTATCCCGCATAATCTCCATCCGCGTATCGAAAGTGGGATTCTCAAACTTTATTTTATACAGAAACCGGCGGTCAAAAGCTTTATCCAGGTTATCGGTAAGGTTGGTGGTGGCCATCATAATGCCTTCAAAATCTTCCATCTCCTGAAGGATGATGTTTTGCATGGCATTGAGGGTTTGCGACACCGCCGAATCCATCTGGGTTGTTCGCTTTCCAAAAATACCGTCGGCCTCGTTGAAAAGCAGGATGGGGCTGGTTTTACTGCTTTCGTTAAGCTTCTTATAACTCTGGAAAACGTCCCTGATTAATTTTTCCGACTCCCCAAACCACATACTTTTAGTCTGGCTGATTTCGATCGGAATAATGCTTCGACCTGTTAAACGAGCAAGTTGATAAACACTTTCCGTTTTGCCGGTTCCAGGATTTCCATATAAAAGCACAGTAAAC
This sequence comes from uncultured Bacteroidota bacterium, assembly GCA_903930725.1. Taxonomy (GTDB): domain Bacteria; phylum Bacteroidota; class Bacteroidia; order Bacteroidales; family 4484-276; genus CAJATL01. The sequence continues at coordinate 2,543 of CAIYZW010000565.1, read as the reverse complement.
CCGGCTTTTATTTTCTTATCACGCATTCTTTTGGTCATCTCTGAAAATTTCGCTGCATCTAAAAGTCCTTCAACGGTTTTTAACTGCCTTGATTCCTCATCATTATAAAACAGGGTTACAGGTGGAATACTTTCCGTGGTTAACTCGCGCTTATTCCTTTCGGAGCGGATCATGAACTTTTCGGATTCTTCGCCCATTAGAAACTGAAGGCCGGAATCAGTTACATTCAACTCGCTGTCGTTTCGGAACATGCCGTTTTTCATTTCAATAAAGCCCCGTTTGATCACAGCGTTATTCCCATTCAAAAAAGTACGTCGCACCGAAAGCTGAAACGATTTGTTGCTTTCCAGGAACTCGCAGGCTTCTGAAAGCGAAACATCTTCATCGCCATTCATCAGTTTATAAACCGCAAAAACCAATATCAGAATTTCATACTCGATGATGTTGGAGCCAATCAGTTTTTGAGCGATATACAGGTGGCTGTTTTCGTGGCACAAATCCTGGAAATCTTCTTTAAGCGTTTCAAAACTACCTGAATCCTCCCTGGTAAGCTGCATCATTTCGGCAACCCTAACAACAAAATCAAAGTTGTCGTTTATTTTATCGGATCTCAGGCTCAGCCTGTTTTTCAATGTTCCATCAATAACATTCCGTGGGATATAAAAAGATAAGTTTGGCTTTTGGGAAAAGGTATTCCTGTTTTCCTGCCGCACCAGTCGGTTTTTGACAAGCTGGTCAATATCTGCCTTATATTTGAGCAGTCGCATCACCGGAATATCAATATGTCGCGCCAGGTCACCAAAATCAACACTTCCCCGTTCGAGGCTCTGGTAAAAAATTAATGCAAACATAAAAGCCTGTTCGCGGGAGCATTTCAAAACATCTGCCAACTTTTTAAGGTTTGGCGACAATGCTTTCATTTTTGAAGCGTCTAAATGCGACTCTTCAGCTTCTTTCGCAATTCGTTCGATGTGATCGGCTAAATTCATAGGATTGTTTATTTTTGATGGTGCAAAAGTAAACCAGCAGTTCACCTTGTATTGGTGGAGTGCTGGGAAGATTTGCAATTATTTTTATCAAAGGATGAAAGGGAGAAGGGAAGAGTGGAAGGATGGAAAAGTGGAAGGATGGAAAAGTGGAAGGATGGAAGAGTGGGAGAAGAGGAGAGTGGGAGAAATTGTTGAAAAAAAAACTGAAAGATGCCGAAAAATAAAAATGCGCTTACAAGGTACAAGGTAATTAATAAAATGCTGGCAAATGGCCGGACAGCAAGCAAAATCGAGTTGGCTGAGGCGTGCTCCAAAGCGCTCGACGATACCAGCATTAGTCATCGCACCATCGAAAACGACATTCATGCCATGCGTTATGATGAGGGGTTGCGCTATTTTGCACCCATCGAATACGATGCAGCCGGGCGGGCTTATTTTTATAATGAAGAAGGATTTTCAATTGATCATCTTCCATTAGGCAGCGATGATGTCAGGAAATTGAGATTAGCCGCAAAACTCCTGAAACAATATGAAGAAATCGGCACCTTTGGTGAGTTCAGCGGGACTATCGAAAAAGTTGTCCGGTTGATAAATTACAGCAAGCTTGCATCAGAAAAGAAGGCGATGGATTTTATCGAATTCGAAAAAAATCCGACTACTTCAGGCATGGAATTTATTGACCCGCTTGTCCGGTTTATTCAGAAGAAGCAGGTTATCAAAATCCGGCATCATGCCTTCTGGCGGGATCAAACGATGGAATTTACCGTTCACCCTTTTTATCTGAAAGAGTACCGTGAACGTTGGTATCTTGTTGGTTACTGTGAAGAAAGGGACGATATCAGGATTTTCGGGCTGGAAAGGATCAGGGTCATCGAAGCATTGCCCATGAAAACGTTTACCTACAGACATTTCAACCCTGAAACTTTCTTCGAAAAATTCATTGGCATCAGTGTGCCCGAAAACGCCCCTGAAGAAATAGTTCTTAGGTTTAAAAATGATGTTGGCAAATTTATCGAAACCCAGCCTTTACATCCGAGCCAGAAACTGATTGCTCATGCAGTGCGCACACATGACTTCAGCTATTTTCTGGCCACCAACAACGAGTTTATGGGGATTGTCCTAAACTGGCAGGAACATGTCGAAGTACTCAGCCCGGAGGGTTTCAGGAAACAAATCATCTCGGTTATTGGGAAGATGGGGGAACAATACGAAGAGGGGAAATAAATACAAAATATGACTATCCGGTGTATTACCTAAAAATTTGCCACTTTGTGAGTACAACAACTGATACTCAAGTTAAAACATTGAAATGATAACATCTCATTTTGCATGAGTTCAGGAAATCTGATTTTTCAAGCACCGTCTTCAAAAGAACAAATTAGGATTTTATTTTCAGGATGATATTTCAGGATCATCCGTTTTCTTCCCACAGTACGGACAAACAACCCAAAGTTTTTCGAGCTGGCTAAAACACTTTTGGCAAATAATTACTTTCTCAACAACGGATTTGATTGAATTGCTGGTTTTTACAGTGAATATTTCGGGGATCTCCTT
>CAIYZW010000564.1 GCA_903930725.1 uncultured Bacteroidota bacterium | reverse complement strand
GGTGTCGGCAATATCAATCAATTGTTTCATCGAAACCGGAAAAAGTGCAAAGGCAGCTTTCATCTCGCCGGAATCAACCCGTTTTTTAAGTTCGCCCAATCCACGTATTCCGCCAACAAAATCAATGCGGTCAGAAGTTCTCAAATCTTTAATATCGAGTAATGGTTCCAAAACCAGGTTCGAGAGAATTGTTACATCCAAAACGCCAATCGGGTCATGGTCGTTGTATGTGCCAGGTTTGGCAGTCAACGAATACCATTTTCCATCGAGGTAAAGGCTAAAATTATGAAGTTTTTCGGGTTTGAAGATGGCTGCTCCCCTTTCTTCAACTAAAAAATCCTGCTTTAATTTTGTGATAAATTGTTCGCCTGATAAACCGTTCAAATCGGTAACCACGCGGTTATAATCAATAATTGTCAACTGATTATCAGGAAAATGAACTGCAAGGAAAAAGTTGTATTCCTCGTCACCGCTGTGATTGGGGTTGTTTTGCTTTTTCTCGTTGCCAACCAAAGCCGCAGCAGCCGTGCGATGATGTCCGTCAGCAACATAAGTCGAAGGAATTTCTTTAAAAATGGCAGTCAGCTTATCATTAACTGCTTTATTATCAATTACCCAGAAATGGTGTCCAAAACCGTCATCAGAAGTAAAATCGTATTCGGGTTTGTTTTCTTTAACCCATTTTCCTACAATTTCGTCAATTTCCACGTTAGCCGGATATGTAAAAAACACAGGCTCCATATTGGCATTTGTCACGCGGACATGCTTCATCCGGTCTTCTTCCTTAACCTTGCGGGTAAGTTCGTGCTTTTTGATAACATTTTTCAGATAATCTTCAACAGCAGCGCAACCAACAAGCCCATATTGGGTTTTGCCATTCATGGTTTGGGCATAAATATAAAGATGCTCCTCATTATCGGCAACAAGCCAGCCTTTTGAACGGAACAAATCGAAATTTTCTTTGGCTTTATCATAAACCTCCTGCGCGTAATGGTCAACATCGTCGGGCAGGTCAATTTCGGGCTTTATAATGTGCAAAAGCGAAAACTGATTTCCTTCGGCTTCGGCTTTTGCTTCTTCGGAGTTTAAAACGTCGTAAGGCCTGGAGGCCAAATCTTTAACTATAGTTTTTGGAGGGCGTAAACCTTTAAAAGCTTTTAAAACTGCCATGGTAAAAATTTGTGGTTAGTAATTTTTTTTAAACGAAAACTTATCAAAAGCTATTTTTCTTCGTAACTTCCACCGTTACTTCGTTGCAACGACCCAATCAGTGCACCAATCATCTTGGTTAACTCCATCAATTGTCCGCGTGATTCTTCCATTGAGCTATCAGTCATATAATTGAGGCTGTGCGAAATAGCAGTAAAAACAACACATTCACGAATCGAACTTTTGGCCATTTTGAGATAATAAATAAATTGGGTCTTATTCCGGGATGATCCTTCAGCAATCTGAAGGGCAATAGCCTGAGCTGAATTTATAATTTTCCCTGTGAGGTTATTTAACTCATTTTCGGGAAAAATGCTGGTATTCGAATGAACCCATTCGATGTAATCGAGAGCTTTATGATAAACCCTTAAATCTTCAAATCTGAAGAAAGTCAAAATTTTTTCAGCTTCATTTTCCATAGCGCACACGTTTTAGGGTGATTAACAATCCAAAATTGAAAATCAGACCTGACCATAGAAAATGTCAGGTCTGATTTACGAGCAAAAATAGCTATTTTATTTATTAACTTTAAAAGTTATGTCTCCTTTTTCGAAAAAGGCAACGATTTGTTTTGCGGCGGCAAGGCCAGCATTGATGTTTGCTTCAGAAGTTTGAGCACCCATTTTTTTTGGTGTAAAAAAGAACCTTCCGGGATAAGCAGCTTCGATGTCGGCTTTGCAGGCAGGTTCGATGTCGGAGAGGTATTTAAAATCCTCACGGTCGGCAAACATTTTAAGCAAACCCTGCTCGTCAATAACCTCTTTGCGGGCGGTGTTTACAAGTACTGCACCTTTTGGCATTTTTGATAACAGCTCAAAACCAATAGATTTTTTGGTTTTTTCGGTTGCAGGAATATGCAACGAAATGTACTGGCATTTGCTGTACAAATCGGCCTCAGAGCCAATTGGCGTAACACCGTGACTTGTCATTTCAGCATCAGCAACAAACGGGTCGAAGGCAAATATTTTCATCCCAAAACCTTTGGCAATTTCGGCAACATATTTTCCTACATTTCCAAAAGCATGAATTCCAAGCGTTTTGCCACGAAGTTCCTTTCCAGAAGTTCCGTTAAAAAAATTACGTGCTGTAAAAACCATCATTCCCAGTGCAAGTTCGGCCACAGCATTGGAATTCTGGCCTGGAGTATTCATGGCAACAACACCATTTGCTGTTGCAGCTTCGAGGTCAATGTTGTCGTAACCTGCGCCAGCCCTGACAATAATTTTTAAACCTTTTCCAGCTTCAATCACTTCTTTATCAGCTATATCGCTGCGGATAATCATGGCATCAGCGTTTTCGACGGCTTTGAGTAAGTCTGATTTTTGGGTGTACTTTTCCAAAAGTAAAAGTTCGTAACCGGCATCTTCTACAATTTTCCTGATTTGCTGAACCGCAACCGGAGCAAAAGGCTTATCTGTGGCAACCAAAACTTTTTTCATAATTATTTCTCCTTATCGAAAATTAGGCTTTCATTTTTTCAAATTCCTTCATTGCATCTACCAGAGCCTGAACACTTTCGATAGGAAGAGCGTTGTATGTTGATGCCCGGAAGCCTCCAACAGAACGGTGGCCTTTTAATCCAACAAGTCCACGTGTGGCAGCCAGGTCGAGGAACTCTTTTTCGAACTGGATATATTTTTCGTCCATCACAAAGCAAATATTCATTAGCGAACGGTCTTCCTTAACAACAGTTCCTTTAAACATTGGGTTGCGGTCAATTTCATCGTAAAGTAAAGCTGCTTTTTTGATGTTGATTTTTTCCATCTCGGCTACGCCGCCCATGCTCTTGAGCCATTTTAAAGTTTGAAGGGCAGCAAAAACCGGTACACAAGGGGGTGTGTTGAACATTGATTCTTTATCAATGTGAGTCTGATATTTTAACATGGTTGGGATGGGGCGCTCAACTTTGCCAAGAACATCGTTGCGGACAATTACGAAGGTAACACCTGCTGGTGCAAGGTTTTTCTGTGCTCCACCATAAATGAGTGCATATTTTGAAACATCAATCGGGCGGCTGAAAATATCCGACGACATGTCGGCAACCAAGGGTACTTTGCAGTCGAAATCCTGTCTGATTTCGGTTCCATAAATGGTGTTGTTGGTCGTGATGTGGAAATAATCGGCATCCTCCGGTACAGTCCATCCTTTGGGGATATAGTTGAACATTTTATCTTTTGAAGAGGCAACTTCGACAACTTCACCAAAAAATTTGGCTTCTTTTAAAGCCTTTGAAGCCCATTCGCCGGTATTTAAATAGGCAGCTTTTGTGCGGAAAAGGTTGAAAGGAACCATGGCAAACTGAAGACTGGCACCGCCTCCAAGAAAAATTACCGAATAGCCTTCCGGGATGTTGAGCAATTCTTTAAACAGTGCAACGGTTTCGTCCATTACAGCTACAAACTCCTTGCTGCGGTGCGAAATTTCCATGAGTGAAAGGCCTGTTCCTGCAAAATTTGCGATAGCTTTTGTAGTTTCATCAAGTGTAAATTGTGGCAGGATTGATGGCCCTGCGTAAAAATTGTGTTTTTTCATATCGTAAAATTTTTTTTTGAATGTAAAAAAATCAAATGTTTTAGATGGGCAAAGATAAAATTATTTAGCTGAAAAACCGGATTACTGAATATTTTTAATTTTGGCTTCTAAATACTTGAATAAGTTAGCTTTAGCTTTGAATTTCAAAACAGGATAGCTCCAAAAAACACCGTTCTCTATAAAAAGTTAATTATTGATAAATTAAAGTAAATCAAACAGTAAGCTGATAAACGCTAAACCTCCTTTAATTTCGGCTGAAGTCCTGCCTGTTATTTCTTTTTTGTTGATGGGGCAAGATTTAATTCGTTGGGCGAATTGGAGCTCTTACTTTTTTGTTCAGGCATCCTCACGTCTAAGTCCTTCATAAAATGCCACGAATCTTTTTTAAAAACGAATCCATCAAAAGTTCCGTAATCGGGCATTTTCACGCCTGGCGACAGCCCCATATCCGGCTGTGCCGAAATGAGCCGGTTAAAAACTATCATGTTTTGCTTCTTTTTTTTGCTGCCCGGTATCAGTTGCTTTTCGTACGACAACTGGAAAGGAACCTTATCGGTAAATTTAAAAATTACCCGGCACAATTTCATTGACGAATAATCCGAAAAAACAGGACTCCCAAAAACAGGGCTTCCATTTTCATCGAAAACCATGGTTTCGATAATACGGCAGGCCATACCAGGCTTGCTTCCCAGCCATCCAAAAAGTGTGTAAAGCTTTGTTTTTCCATAATTTAACCCTATAATTTTATAATAAACCGCGCCCGGCCAGTTGTTTGAATTGTAGCTTTTTAAGAGGTCGGTTTCATCAGTCGAATTTTCGAGTTTTATCACCGTTTTTATGCTTCCTCCTTTGCCAAAAACCTGGACAAACCCCGAATACAAAAAAACATCTCCCATCAATGGTACAGCCCAAGTGATGATTTTAAATGAACCATCTCCGGAAGGTAGTGATTTTAACAACCTGAGTGAATCGAACGAAAAAACCAATGATTGCTCCGAAAGTAAAAATTCGCCAAGAAGCTGCTCCACTTTTAGGTTCATGGCCTTTTTAAGGGTGTCAGGGGAATTATCGTAAAGGTTTTTGGAAAAAAGTTGTATCGAATCAATGGCAGCAAATTCGTTGGTTTGAGCCATGATTAGCCTACCGGCGAGTAATAAAATAATGATAAAAATACCTTTTTTCATGGGTGGGTTTTTGAACAACTATCCAGATTTTGTAGCCGGAAAAGTTAGAATTTAAACATCAATTCGTCATTAAATTCCAGCGCTATCTCAAAACATCTTCCAAAAAAAAGAATAAGATTTTGATGAGTTTGCGAAACTGAAATTCTAAATGTCTATTTTTGGCAAAAATACCATTTTACTAATGAATCTTGCTAACAGAGTAAGTGCTTTTGCCAAATTAGGCGAAATCCTCACCAATCCTGACCTGGAGAGTTTCAGGAGTTTTGTGAGTGAAATTGGCCAACTGCGCGAATTGCTTGTAAACTGTCAAAACTATAATCCCTGGTTTACAACCGAAAATGTAAAATCAGCGCTTTGGGCTATTGGCCAAAGCCTGAACCGCAAAAAATTAGAAAAATGGATTAACATTTACAAAGTCGAGAAATTTGAGAAGCACAAACGCCGCACCGTTGCCGTGGTTATGGCCGGCAATATTCCTTTGGTTGGCTTCCACGACTTCGTTTCGGTGCTCATTTCGGGCAATAATATTTTAATAAAGCTTTCGTCAGACGACAACAAACTGCTGCCATTGCTTTACAAAATGCTTATCAAAATTGAGCCGGAGTTTAAAAGCAGGATAAATTTTACCGACGGGAAACTCGAACACTTCGATGCCATCATTGCCACCGGCAGCAACAATACTTCCCGCTATTTTGAATATTATTTTGAAAAATACCCGCACATTATCCGCAAAAACCGCAACAGCGTTGCTGTGTTGAATGGCCGCGAAACCGACGAAGATTTGCATAATCTGGGTCTTGATATTTTCAGATATTACGGGTTGGGCTGCAGGAATGTTTCAAAAATTTATGTCCCAAAAAACTTTGTTGTTGACAGGTTTTACGAGAGTATCAAAGATTTTGTTGATGTAATAAATCATTCAAAATACAAAAATAATTACGAGTACAACAAGGCCATTTATCTGGTAAATCG
>CAIYZW010000563.1 GCA_903930725.1 uncultured Bacteroidota bacterium | reverse complement strand
CTTCTTAGCCGCATTGGGATTGTAACCCTTTTGTTTAGCCATGGCTTCCAACCGTTCCTGAAATTTTGAAACTTTTACGGGTTTCTTTTTATTTTCCTGAATCTGCAAATGAATCTTATCTTCATCAATGGTTTTACGGATCAGATACATCTGTGCAAAAGTGAGCAAATTGGCCAGTAAATAATAATAGCTTAATCCGGAAGCAAAATTATTAAACATACCGAGGAACATAATCGGCATCAGATACATCATTGTTTTCATTCCAGGCATCTGGTTTGTCGAGCCCATCATATCGTTGTTGAGCTTGGTATAGAAAATTGTTGAAATGGTCATGAGAAGCGTAAAAAGGCTAACGTGTGCGCCATAAAACGGAATTTCAAAAGGCAGATTTAATACCGAATCGTAGCTCGAAAGGTCGTGTGCCCACAAAAACGATTGTTGACGCAATTCGATGGAAGAAGGGAAAAACCTGAACATGGCGATAAGAATCGGAAATTGAAGCAACATGGGAACGCAGCCCGCCATCGGGTTTACACCGGCTTTTTTATAGAGTGCCATGGTTGCCTGTTGCTTTTTCATGGCATCTTCGGTTTTAGGGAATTTCTTCCCCAATTCGTCAATTTCGGGTTTTAAAACCCTCATTTTTGCTGAGGATTTATACGTTTTGTAGGCTATAGGGAAAAGCACTATTTTAAGTAGGATGGTGAGAATAAGAATTACAATTCCATAATTCCAGCCATAACCACCAAGCCAGTCGAACACCGGAATTACGGCGTAAATATTTATCCAGGCCATCAGGAAGAAGCTCCAACCAAGCGGCACCTGGCGTTCGAGATCGAGATGAAACTTGCGAAGTGTGTTGTATTTGTTAGGCCCGAAATAAAAACTCATAGCAAAATTTTGTTCAGGCTGATTAAGAAACGGCACGCCAATTTGAGCCGAAAGGCTTTTTAGATAATGTTCTTCGGTAATACTTTCGTTGGTGTAGGTTTTAACGTTTGCATTTGTAAAGGCAGATTCGGCGATGAGCGAGGCCACAAAAAATTTGGTCTTAAACGATAACCATTTCAGCGAAGTCACCAGCGATTCTTCCAAATCTTTGGTTTCGGTTAGATAATCAACTTCATCTTTGGAATATTTATAATAAATGGTGGCTTCAGCGCGCTCGTTCTCGATACTCCTCTCCTGACGACGCAGGTCGGTTTCCCAGATTAAATCAATTTTATTTACAGGGTCAATCACTTTGTTCATGCCCACAAGGTTCATGTCGTACTTCATCATGTAGTTGTCGCCATAAAGCTTGTAAACGTATTCGATGTATTGATTTTTGTTGAACAAACTATCGCCGTTGCTGGTGTAAAGCCGCATGGCGAAACTTAGCGAATCGCTTCCTTTAACAAATAATGAATCTTTACCCTGCCATTTTTTATCGGTGTAAAAAGGCTCAAAATAAAGGTCGCTGGTGTTTATAATCCTGCTGTTCGAAAAGAAAGTATAACCAAATTTTGCGTTGTCATGGTTAAAGAGGTCTAATGGAAGCGTATCATAGGTTTGATACTTTTTGAGT
>CAIYZW010000562.1 GCA_903930725.1 uncultured Bacteroidota bacterium | reverse complement strand
TTATTGGTAATTGTTGGTGTGTTGATAAAATAAATAATTCCATTCTGCCAATTGATTGTTCCGGTATTATTTAAAGCAACAGCCAGGGTTGTAGAATTTACTGCTAAAAAATTAAATACCCCGTTTTGCAATATCGATATATTTCCCTGACCTTGAATGGTTCCGCCTTGACAGTTCATTGTTCCGTCTATAGTGAGGTCATCGCCAGTTCCATTATCAAGCGTTATTGTTGCAGTTGCAGTTTGAGTTAATATTCCTCCTGCTTCTACCACCACCTGATCAACAGTAACACCATTGTTTATAGTAACATTATGTCCGTTTCTTATCGTAATAATACCAGCAGCACTCGAAGGTGCAATAGTGGCAGCGACAAATGAAGTGCCATTAAATACTTCCCAGGTTGAAGCTGTACTCCAGTTACCTGAGGCAGAGCTGCGATAATTTTGGCCACTATTTGACGAATACTCAGTAAGTACCTGCTCTGCAGTCAGGGCACTGTTATAAATTTTTACGTCGTCAATTATTCCATTTACGAAATCTGTTCCGCTATTTAAAGAACCAATGATGGCACTTTCTGACGGCGTATTTGGTGCATTGGCAATTGTAGTCGGTTGCATTGTTCCATTTACATACAATTTCGCAATACCATTTTCCCTTACCAGAACAATATGAAACCAATTACCTGTTGTAATTACATCCACACCTCCATTAAATGATGCAACACCATTCATGTCTCCTACCGGCATCGCTGTAAATTTCATGCTGTAACCATTGTAAGGCGAGGCTGCCGGATAACTATTTTGTCCATTTGAAAGAATGGTTCCACCAAGTACGTTTGGCTTCAACCAGGCGGAGATTGCAAAATTATCGGTAATGGTTGTCCATGGCTGAGAGAATGTGATATTATCATCCACACCATCAAAACTATATGCACTGGTGGCATTTCCAAAACGATCAGCAACCAGAATTGCGCCGTTTACCAAACCGTTGTTAGTTCCGGCAGCATCGTTTGCATTGCCTGCAAAGGGATAAAAGGAAACCGGTGTTTGGGCACGGCTAACTGCACCGATAAAAAATAAAAGAAGCATCAACAGATTTCTTACTGATGCCAAACTAAAATTAAATGAAGGAGTTGTATTTGCTTTCATAAATAAATCTTTAGATGATTTGATCTTGTTAAACAGTTAATTTTCACAAAACGGTACAATAATACTTATTCAAATAAAAATCCATCAATCTAAATTCATAATTTATATTAAATTCATTCTAAATAATAATGTAATACATTGTTTTTATATGACTTATATTTAGATTTAGTATCTGATTGGAAAAAGAATGTCGATTACCAGACTCGTTGGATAATCTTACTAATAATTGATATTCAATGTTTTAAGTGATATCAAAAAAACAACTCCAACATTACCAGCAAAATGGGATAACCAAAAAAATAACCCCGACCAAAGGCCGGGGTTATTTTCTATGATTACAAAATGAAGACTATTGGATGAGTTTTCGTTTAAAGTTATCGCATAATTACCTTCTCAATCTTTAAAAAGCCTTCGCCTTCTAATTTCAGAAAGTAAACACCTTTGCGTAAAGCCGAAATATCAACTTGATTTCTTAAGTCAGTAAGTTTTTGTTTCAAAACTTCCTTACCCTGAACGTCGAGCAGTGTTATTTCGATTTCGCGCAACTGGTCGAAATCAATATAAATCACATCATCAGCCGGGTTGGGATAAATCAGAACACCAAAATCCTCTGATTCGTTGATTTGGGTCGCACCCAGTTTAAAACCAGCAATCGCCGAAAAACCATTTGTTACGAATAACCCGTCCAGCTGAGGCCATGCCTGATCGTAGTTGACTTCCAGTTTGTGCTCTTTTGCAGTTGGGGCACCAAATAATCTAAAGACAAGGGTTTCACCTGCCACAAAGCCATTTTTAACTGTCGTTGGATCGTCGCCAAAGGTGATGAGTTCTTCCATCATTTTGAAATTACCGGCGTTTCTTCCGGGCGACATCTTACCTGGCGCACATGCTGGAAAACTAATTGTGGTCGGGGGATATTTTATCTACAATGTTGAGGAGTTCATTTAAAACCAGAAATGAGTTATTGCGAATGGAAAATGAAGCGTTATGTAATGGTTCAAAATTCAGTTTTAAAAGGAGCCTGTTTAAAAGCAGTGCCCTCAGTGCCTTAGTGGTGAAAAAGCGGATTAAGAATAACCATAATAGACACATAGATCACATAGTTTTTCTATTGTGTCCTAAAGTGACTATATGGTGAATAAAACACTTAAAAAACAACCACTAAGACATGCAGTACACCAAGAAACACTTAGTGAAACTCAGTGCCCTTAGTGCCTTAGTGGTAAAATAAAACAACCACTAAGACACGCAGAACACGAAGGAACACTAAGAAAAACTCTGCGTACCTCTGTGCGCTCCGTGTCTCCGTGTTTAAAATACCATCATGTTAATTTTTACCAACCGAATGATTTGCTGTAAACATTTTGCCTCCGAAAATGGTTTATAGTACAAAAACATACAATGAACAAAACCGCCATCAGACTGATATTTTTAAGCATTTTGCTTTTTCCCGTTTCACAACTTAACGCACAACAAACCATGGAATACAAAAAACTTACTCCCGAAGAAGAACGGGTGATCAAATACAAAGGCACCGAAAGACCCTACACCGGCGAGTTTTACAAGACCACGCAAAAGGGAACCTACGTCTGCAGGCAATGTGGCGCCGCACTTTACCGCTCCGACGACAAGTTCGACTCGGGCTGCGGCTGGCCCAGCTTCGACGACGAGATCAAAGGCGCCGTAAAACGCATTCCCGACGCCGACGGCAGCCGCACCGAAATTGTGTGTGCCAAATGCAACGGCCACCTGGGGCATGTTTTCCTTGGCGAAGGCATGACTTCGAAAAACACGCGGCATTGTGTGAACTCCGTTTCGATGGATTTTATACCGGCACAAAAAGAACCAGCCACCGCACGTGCTATCTTTGCTTCGGGTTGTTTCTGGGGTACCGAATATTATTTAAGCCAGGCCGAAGGTGTGATTTCGACAACCGTTGGGTACACCGGCGGCCATGTCAAAAACCCGACCTACAAGCAGGTCTGCACCGGCACAACCGGCCATGCCGAAGCCGTAGAAGTCGTGTTTGATCCTTCAAAAACCAGCTACAAGAAACTGGCCCGCCTGTTTTTTGAGACACACGATTTCACGCAGGTCAACCGGCAGGGGCCGGATATTGGCGAACAATACCGCTCGGTGATATTCTACATCGACGACAGTCAGAAAGCTGTAGCCGAAAAGCTTGCCAAACAGCTTCAGGAAAAGGGTTACAAAGTGGCCACCAAAATCGAAAAGGCCGGCGAATTTTACAATGCCGAAAATTACCACCAGGATTATTACGAAAAATCGGGCGGAACGCCGTATTGCCACATCAGGCGGGAGGTGTTTTGAGGATAGCTAGAAGACGGAAGTCGGAAGACGGAAGTCAGGAGTTGGCAGTTGGTCCCGCTTTAAGGTGGGAGCAGTCGGCGGAAGACAGAAGTCTGACGGATCAGTCGAACGCTGGCGGATATTAATAAGGTGGGCCAGCCGATTGTCTGCAAAAACATTTAGCCCGGTCGGCATTTAAAACAACAAAAACTCACCGGAATTTGATCGAAGTTTTGGTTTTGCCGGAAGTTTTTTTATTACTAAAAAATTATTATTCAGCATCTTAAAAAAGATTTTAACTCCATTTAAATTTTTTTCTTGCATGTGTTGGAATATTTTCTTCTATATTTGCCGCCACAAAATCGAATTTCCTTTCGGTTGAAAGGTGTTTGATTTATAAAGAAGAGTGGAGAGATTAGGCTCGGTGAAACTCTAGCAACCTACAGGCTAACGCAAGGTGCTAATACCTAACCCCGCAGGTTGCGGGGGAATTATAAACTAAACACATAAAAACATGTCAACAGTTTTTTTTAGGTTTCTTTCGTATCGCTGGCTTTGGGCCAACGCGATGGTTTATTCTTTCCTGTCCCCAGGTTTTACCTCCTCAACTTTTCACATGGCTATGCGAATGCGTGGCTAATTCCTGAATTTTAGCCACGCTAACCGGACAACATCCGGATTTTCTTTCTGTTTCAGGCCTTCGATGCAAGGCCCTGAACCGGACAATTCCATTTATTTTCAAATTTTCACAACATCATAATAAATTGTATGTCAGTACAAACTGTAGTTAAATTTGGTGGCTCCAACTTAAAGAACAGCAGCGATTTTCGACGCCTCACCAGGATTGTAAAAGCTTACAACCGCCCGCTGGTAATCGTGGTTTCGGCTACTTTTGGCCTCACCAACAAAATCGAAGAAATCATCGGCTCAGCAATAAATGATCATACCCTGATTGCCGGTTTCATCGAAATTCTTAAGACCGAACAGGTGAATCTTGTAAATCAAAACATCCATAACGAGACGCTCCAAAACGAATGTTTACACCTACTTTGGCAACGAACCGAAGGTCTGGAGGCCATTCTGCAACGAATTGCGCTTATCGGCGGAGTATCCCCAACCCTGCACGATCTGGCTTTGAGTTATGGCGAACGGCTCAGTTCCGTTTTGTTAAGCCATATTTTAAAAGCTCAAGGTATTGCCTGCGAGGAGATTTTACCCGAAAACCTCGGATTGATCACCAACGGGCATTTTGGCGATGCTACCGTAAATTTTGCACTATCGGCTCCAAATGTAAAATCCCAACTGAATGAAGACAAAACCTACGTTGTGCCCGGGTTTTACGGCGTTTCGGCCGATGGTGAAGTAACCTTGCTGGGAAGGGGCGGAAGCGATTTCAGTGCCGCAGCCATCGCTAATTGCATTGATGCTTCATGTCTCGACATCTGGAAAGATGTGAATGGGTTTTTGTCGGCCGACCCACGCTTTGTTCCAAATGCCAGGCACATTGCAAAGCTCAGTTACAACGAAGCTGCCGAACTGGCCTATTTCGGGGCACGGATTCTTCATCCCGGCACCATCAGCCCCCTTAAAGCCAAGAAAATTCCTTTGCGGATTTTCAACATCGAAAATCATGATAACACCATTTTCCCGGCAACAACCATTAACGGATCGGCCGAACTTCATCCCGGCGTGATTAAAAGCATCGCCTTTAGTGACGATTTTGGGATTCTTCGCCTCAAAGGTGCAGGGGTTGGCGCGCGTTCAGGCATCCTTGCCGAAGTCACGCACAGGCTCGACAATGAAAAAATAAACATCAAATCCGTTATCACCTCCCAAATCAGCATCAACATTCTTTTGTCGGTTTCTGATCTTGAAAAAGCATTAAAAAGCATTAACGACAATCCTCTGGCAACAGTTCACGAAATCGAAACCGTAACAAATATTTCGGTGGTTGCAGTGGTTGGCGAAGGTTTGATGGAACAAACCGGCATCATGTACAAAGTTCTCGAGGCAGCCGCTTCGCAGGAAATCAACATCAGAACCATCGTCATGGGTGCTTCCGAAGTTTCGGCCTACCTCATCGTTGATCAATCCGACAGAAATCTTACAATTAACATCATTCATAAAAACTTATTCGAAACAAGTAAACAATTAAATACACAGCAATATGAAATCACAACAGCATTTTGAGACTTTACAGGTACACGCAGGACATCAACCCGACAGCGATACCCTTTCGAGGGCGGTGCCTATTTATCAGACAACTTCCTACGTTTTCAAAAATTCGGAACACGGCGCAAAATTGTTTGCGCTCCAGGAATTCGGGAATATCTATACCCGCCTTCAAAATCCAACCACCGATGTGTTCGAAAAACGGATGGCCGCCCTTGAAGGAGGCGTTGCCGCTCTTGCAGTATCTTCGGGGCATGCAGCCCAGTTTATCGCACTCAACAACATTTTAGGCCAGGGCGATAATTTCGTCACTTCGCCTTTCCTGTATGGCGGCTCCTACAACCAGTTTAAAGTATCTTTTAAAAATCTGGGTATCGAAGCTCGTTTTGCGAAAAGCCTTGCACCGGAAGATTTTGAAGCCCTGATTGACGAAAATACCAAAGCCTTGTACCTCGAAACCATCGGAAATCCCGGATTTATTGTTCCGGATTTTGATGCGATTGCACGATTAGCCAAAAAACATGATCTGCCGGTAATTGTAGATAACACCTTTGCGGGAGGCGGTTACCTTTTTAAGCCGCTGGAACATGGCGCCAACATCGTTGTCGAGTCGGCCACGAAATGGATCGGAGGTCACGGCAGCAGCATCGGCGGCGTTATTGTTGACGGCGGAAATTATAACTGGGGCAACGGGAAGTTTCCTCAGTTTTCGGAGCCTTCGGTGAGTTATCACGGATTAAACTTCTGGGAGGTATTTGGAGAAGGCTCATCATTCGGAAACATCGCCTTCATCATCCGCGCCAGGGTTGAAGGATTGCGCGATTTTGGACCGTGTATCAGCCCGTTCAATTCGTTCCAGCTCATCCAGGGCATCGAAACTTTATCGCTCAGGATGGAACGGCATTGCGAAAATGCTTTGGCACTTGCCAAATTTCTCAAAAAGAATCCAAAAGTAGCGGAGGTAAACTATCCCGGGCTTGAGGATAATCCAGATTTTGCCACAGCCTCACGTTACCTTAAGAATGGTTTTGGGGGTATGCTTTCGCTGATCGTAAAGGGCGAAAAAGCACAAGCCGTGCGTTTTGTTGAAAGCCTGAAACTGGTAAGCCATCTTGCCAATGTTGGCGACACCCGAACACTCATCATCCAACCATCGGCCACCACACACCAGCAGCTTTCGCCAGAAGCCCAGATTGCATCAGGGGTATCACCTTCCTTATTGCGGGTTTCGGTGGGAATCGAGCATATTGATGATATTATTCTGGACTTTGAACAGGCTTTCGAAAAAATTTAACAAGCTTTTGTCATGGGAAACAAACCATCTGTTTATCAGTATCAACGCCCGTTTCAGCTTGAACTGGGCGGCAGTTTACCGGAATTGGAAATCGCTTACCATACTTTTGGAAAGCTAAATGCGGATGCCGACAACGTCGTCTGGATTTGCCATGCCTTAACCGCCAACTCCGACCCCAGCGAATGGTGGCCGGGGCTGGTCGGCGAAGGCCGCTTATTCGATCCGGAAAATCATTTTATTGTTTGTGCCAATATTTTAGGCTCTTGTTACGGAACCACCGGCCCTTTGTCGGTTAACCCGGAAACCGGGCGGCCCTGGTACCATCAGTTTCCAAAAATCACCATCCGTGATATGGTTTCGGCACACGAAATTCTGAGGAAGCATCTCAAAATCCATAAAATTAATACCCTCATTGGCGGTTCAATGGGCGGGCACCAGGCTTTGGAATGGGCCATTGAGAAACCTTTCCTTTTCGAAAATGTCATTCTGCTGGCAACAAGCGCCAGCATTTCGCCCTGGGCTATTGCTTTCAACCAGTCGCAGCGGCTGGCAATCGAGGCCGACAGCACCTATTTTGAAGGCTGGGCAAAAGGTGGCATGGCCGGACTAAAGGCCGCACGCGCAATCGCGCTCCTGAGCTATCGCAACAACGAAGCCTATAATTTAACCCAGGCTGACGATGATGTGAACAAAACGGCATTTTTCAGGGCGGTTACTTACCAGAATTACCAGGGCGATAAGTTGCTGAAAAGGTTCAATGCATACGCATACCACCTCCTAACACGGGTCATGGACACGCACAACGCAGGCCGGAACCGGAACAGCATTGCCGAAGCTTTGCGGCGGGTAAGAGCTAAAACCCTTGTTGTGGCTATCACTTCCGACATTTTGTTCCCACCGGCAGATATGCGCATTATTCATCAGAACATACCCGGAAGTATTTTTTATGAAATTAATTCGCCGTACGGGCACGATGGCTTTCTTATCGAACATGAACAGTTAACAGGCATTATTCAACAATTTTATCAAATACAAAAACATGAAACAGCAGCTTAACATTGGTTTATTTGGGTTTGGCGTTGTGGGAAACGGGCTTTATGAAGTTTTACAGAAGAGCAGGACCACCCACGCTGAAATCAGGAAGATATGTGTAAAAAACCGAACAAAGCGCAGGCAGGCGCCAGAATCTCTTTTTTGTTTCGATCCATCGGAGATTTTAGATGATTCGGAAATTAACCTCGTTGTCGAACTCATTGATGATGCCGATGCAGCTTATGGAATCGTGAAATCTGCGCTGTTAAAAGGGAAAAGCGTGGTGTCGGGCAACAAAAAAATGCTTGCCGTTCATTTGCCCGAGTTAATCGACATACAGAACAAATATGGGGTGGGCCTGCTTTATGATGCTTCCGCCTGTGGCAGCATTCCGGTTATCCGCAACCTGGAGGAATATTACGATAACGATTTGCTGCAGAGCGTCACCGGAATTTTAAACGGAAGTTCAAACTATATTTTATCCAAAATGTTCAGCCAGAACCTCGATTA
>CAIYZW010000561.1 GCA_903930725.1 uncultured Bacteroidota bacterium | reverse complement strand
GTTGTGGGTAGAGATTCCGGCCATCGCTGCTGATAAATATAATGTTTCAATAATAGCTCTTAACGGCAGGGAAGTGGCATCAAAGTCAGTTTTCACCACAGGGACGAAACTCATAACCAGCATTGACATATCAGGATTGAAACCGGGTTGTTACCAGTTGGTGTTCAAAGGCAGCCGGGAATTGCAAACCTGTAAGCTGATGATAATACGATAAACTAATCCATCAATCATTACAAAATGAAATATCCATAAGATTTAAATTGTACCCACTGTAGATGATTAAACTTTAGTAAATCACATAGGTCTAATTATCATTCACTTAACAAAATGTAAATAGATGAAAAAACAAATTCTACTTTTCGTAATCATGGCAATCGAAGGCTTGACGCTTCTTGCTCAGGCACCACCAACTCCACCCGTAGAAGCCAACAACGGAGGCGGCCCAGTTGGAGGAGGTGGCGCACCCATTGGCAGCGGGATTGTTTTGTTAATCGCGCTGGCAGCGGGGTATGGAGGAAAGAAGGTTTTTGATGCAAGGAAAAAACCTGATGAATAATTCTTTTTTTAAAGGAGATAATTTTGAAAAATTCCTACAAGCAGGTGAATAGATGATCTTAAAAGAAGAAAATGATAACAAGTTAAAATTCAAATAATAACAAATTTAGATTTAATTAAAATTTAATGTTAGCAAAAAAAATCATTCCATAATGGAAAAAAACAAAATACTTTACCATTTGGGCTTATGTGCAGCCTTCGCCCTGCTGATTTTGTCAACCGCCCGTTGCAGTAAGGATTCCGATATTGTTGAGGTGACAGATTACTCGAAACCTGAACACTGGCTTGCGCTACCATCAAATCCCGACAAACCTGTGGATGTTTTTTACCTTTATCCGACCGCCTGGACCCCGGATAGCCCGACAGAACCCGTTTATTGCGCCATCGACAATCCCAGCATGATTTCAGGTGCGGCATTTGCCTACAGCGTACAGGCAACCGCGTTTGAAACGGTTGGTAATATGTATGCACCCTTTTACCGCCAGATGAATGCAACCTATGCCCAGAGCAAGACAGAGGAAGAACGATGGGAACTTGCCGACAGCTTTCCGGTAGCTGATGCCATCGCTGCTTTCGATTACTACATCAGGCATTACAACAACGGCCGTCCCTTTATCCTTGCAGCTCATTCGCAGGGATCACATGTCATGTTCTTTTTGCTGTCCTGTTACATGCGCGAACATCTGGATGATGTTTACCCCCGGATGATTGCCGCATATCCTGTCGGCTATCCTTTAACGGCTGATTTCCTTGACGCAAATGATCACCTGAAATTTGCAGAAGGTCCGGATGATGTGGGAGTGATTATTTCGTTCAACACACAGTCACCAAATGTTGCGTTCGGAGATAATGTCATCATGACCACTAAATTAGGAATGGTGATCAATCCTATAAACTGGAAAAGAGATGAAACACCGGCCCCTGCTTCTGAAAGCCTGGGTTCCTATATGCCGGGTCCTGACAACGGGTTTGTAAAGGTTCCGGCTTATGCCGATGCCTGCATTGATTTGACAATGGGCGTACTGATCTGTAATAGTGTGGATGAGAATGCCTTGTATCAGCCAGCATCGAATATGGGACTTGGTGTTTACCATGCCTGGGATTATCCGTTTTATTATTATAACCTCCGGCAAAATGCCGAAAACAGGGTTAACAAATATTTTGGAAAATAAAATTCATTAAATAAAAAAAAGTATGAAAATCATTATCACATTAAACCGGATGAAACCAATTTTAGTGCTTCTTGCACTAATGGTTTCTCTACAAAGCAACGGACAGACATCTGTCCGGGAAAACCCGACGGCAGGCGGTGCCGTTAACCCAAATGATGAATCAAAGGATCCGGAGGTCAGGAAGGGGGTATTTTTTATTACTCCTTTTTATGAGATCAGTTACTTTGATAATCTGAAACTTGTTTCCCACACCAACTACTACACCGAACCCGAGGGTGAATTTGCCTACGTTTACAACGACGAAGAAATCAAAAGTTACAACGATCACTACGGCACCGAATACCACAGCAGTATGGCCGGGCTAAAGGTCGGCTACCAGGTATTGGATGGCCTGGGTTTGAGCGCTTACGTTGGGGTGAATCACTTTTTCTTTAAAAGCTGGGTGTCACAGGAAAACACACAAACATTCAATGCCGATTACCCAGCAATTACTCTGGGTGTGTCGGCTGATTATATGAAGAACATCAATGACCGTTTGAAAGTGCTGGCTTTGGTTTCCTGCAATTTCACCACTACCGGCTCGGTTGAGGTAACCAATACGACGGGACTGGATGTGGTTTCTTCAAGCCTGAATTCGATGTTTTGGGCGGTTGACCTGGTAATGGCTTACCAGGTTAAAAAATTCCTTCCTTACGCAGGTGTTGGTTTTATGCAGCAATTCGTAAACCCGATAACAACCGAAGAACTGATCATTCAGGATGATAACGGTGCTAATTTCACCGAGAAAACCAAATTCGATTCCCATTACCAG
>CAIYZW010000560.1 GCA_903930725.1 uncultured Bacteroidota bacterium | reverse complement strand
TTGAGTGGAACTTACAATTATACTGTTACTGCAGTTTACAATGAAGGCGAATCAAGTGCCGCAGGACCTGCTTCAGTGGTCATTTTACCAGCTCCGGTATTGGTTTCTGCTATACCAGATTACAATGGTGTAAACCTGGTTTGGACAGAAGGTTCTTCAGTTCCGGTTAATAAAACTGCTATGGAGGAATTTTCGACTTCCAATACAAATTCGGGTTCCAATGCTATTCAAATTGTTGAAGAATTCACAGAACTTGCTGAAGTAGGCGTTTACAACAATGAAGACTTCGTTTACAAGCATATTGTAGCTGAAGTATCGTCAATTGAATCTGCCATTTCGTCAACTATTGGAGACAATTGCGACAACCCAATAATTATTGGTTCTCTTCCATATACTAATGTAAACACAACATGCGAGCGGGGAAATGACTATTCAAATACTTGCCTTGGCGATTTCGACAATGGAGCAGACATCGTTTACAAGCTTGTAGTAGATGAAGTAACGATGGTTGATTTTGCCATTTCATCCACAACGGCCTGGGTAGGCATGCTTCTCACCCAGGAATGTCCGATTGGGAGCAACTGTATTACGACAACCCCAGGAGGTGGTTCCGGAAATAAGACAATGAGTGCAATTATTGGCGCTGGCTCCTATTATTTGATGATTGATGGAGTAATGAATTGTATAAATCAATTTACGTTAACAGTTGAGAGTGTTCCCGTTTGTCAGGTTGAATGTCCGGCCGGAGCGATACCGGAAGATGAGGCCTGCGGTGAGAATATTAATGACGGATGCAATAATCCGGCCAATCCACAAACTACTCCCATCGAAAGTGGTGACGTAATTTGCGGTAAAGCATGGGCTAATGGCGGAAATCGGGATACCGACTGGTATGAACTTGTTTTGGATTCACCAAAAACCATTTCATGGTCGGTTACAGGTGAATTCCCGTCACAGGTTTACATTATAGATGGTAATGCAGGCTGTGCTGGCCTTACTATTTTATCCTCTTCTTCAGCCTTACCTTGTACACCTGCGATTGCAACAGTTAGTGTTCCGGCCGGAACATACTGGTTGTGGGCTGGTGTAAGTGTTTTCGATGGCTATGCTTGTGGTCTTTTCAACGACTATGTTGCCGAACTAACCTGCGAAGATGCTTTTCCATATTTCAATGTTTTCCGTGATGGTATTGATATTGCCAATGTTTATGGTCTGAGCTATTATGATGAAGATGCAAACAATGGCGAATCTTATTGCTACACTGTTTCTAAAGCTGTTGCAACCGGACTTCAAACTCCGCAATCGAATGAATTATGTGCAGCGGTTCCTTACGTACCAGCTATCACCGTAAATCCGGCTCAGTTTACTAAATCAATATTCATTGGTGAATCTGAATCAGATGTCCTTAATGTGAACAATTTGAGCCCAGGTACACTTGTATTCAGTTTAATTTATGGTGGAAATCCATGGTTAACTGTTGCTCCAACCTCAGGAACGATTAATGGAATTGGTCAGATGAATCTCACCGTAACCTTCAATGCTAACGGACTTTTGGAAGGAACTTATTTTACCAACATCGTTGTCACGTCCAACGACCCGGTAACTCCTGTTACTACCGTTCCAGTAACACTTCATGTCCTGCCGGCACAGAATCCTTCACAGAATATCATTCTGCCGCTTGGCTGGAATGGATGGTCATCTTTCATCAACCCTTCAACTGATGCTACCTTTGCTGATGTTATTGCTCCGGTTGTAGATAACATGATCATTTCTCAATATTTTGGGAATCTGTTCTGGCCTCTCTATAACATCAATACTATGGGAGCCTTCTCCAATGAGCATGGGTATCTTACGAAAATGAGCAGTGAATCGCTGCTAACACTTAACGGTACAAATTCAGGCTCATCTATTTCATTAAATGCTGGTTGGAACCTGATACCGGTTCTTTCAACATGCAACGTACCTGCAACTCAACTTTTGAATATTCCCGGATTAGTTATTGCATGGGAAGTTGCCGGTAATGGAATTTACTATCCTGCGGGAGGAATCAATACACTCAATTCACTTGTTCCTGGCAAAGCCTACTATGTAAAAGTAAGTCAGGCAGGGTCGTTCACCTTCCCGGCATGTGGTACCGACAACAGTTATTCGTTTATAAAACCATTACGAACCGAAAACATCACCAGCTGGAATGATGTTACCTATTCAGGCTCAAGCCATGCCATTGTGTTTAGTGAAGAAGCAGTTTCTCAACTTTCGATCGGCGATGTTATCGGGGCTTTCACCGACAAAGGACTATGTGCAGGAATGGTTATTGCTAACAACAATACCATGGCTTTATCGCTTTTCGCTGATGACATTTCAACTGATGAAATTGATGGTTTTGCCGATGGTAAGGCAATTAACTTCAAGGTTATGCGCCCATCAACAGGCGAAGAATTTGTTTTGGATGTTACTTACGATGCTCAGTTACCCAATAGCAACGGCTTGTTTGTTACAAATGGTTTATCAGTAATCAACAACCTGATACAGAAAACTACAGGTATCAACGCGACAGGAATGAGCGGGGTTTCTATCTATCCGAATCCATCAACAGGAATCGTAAACATCACCGGAATTGATTCCGGAACAAATATTTCAATCACCGGTTTGCAGGGACAATCGTTATTTACAACAACCATTGTTACAAAGAATGCTTGTCAGATTGACCTTTCCGGATATCAACCTGGAGTTTATTTCATCAAAATAGAAATGA
This sequence comes from uncultured Bacteroidota bacterium, assembly GCA_903930725.1. Lineage (GTDB taxonomy): Bacteria > Bacteroidota > Bacteroidia > Bacteroidales > 4484-276 > CAJATL01. The sequence continues at coordinate 4,591 of CAIYZW010000560.1, read as the reverse complement.
ACGGTATTAATATCTTCAGGAAACTAATACTTCAATAGAAGGGGGAATGCAAGTAAATTTTAACCCCGGGGAGATTTCTCTCCGGGGTTTATTTTTAACTATTTTATTGCAGAGGCTTAAACATTAATTTTGAAAAATGTCAATTTCACTTCTAATCAAAATAATATGGCGGAATTTATCAAAACTTACTACAATTTAACCTGGAAATTCTTAACGATACAAACAAATTTTCTGGTTCGCAGATTATTGATCATGCTGGTAATAGTAATAATGGCAAGCGCATCCCATCCGGCCTTTTCACAACAGGTTCCACTGGCTGATTTAACAAAATACGTGAATCCATTTATCGGCGTTGACAATAATGGCAATACCCTACCGGGGCCGTGTGTGCCTTTTGGAATGGTGAAGCTGAGTACGGATTGTGGAAAACTAAACACAAATTCGGGATATAAAACCGGAACCGACATCAAAGGCTTTAGCCATACTCATGTTAGTGGAACCGGTGGCGGTGCAAAATACGGGAATGTTCTGGTAATGGCAGTCACTGGTGAATTAAATCCTGCAAACTATGCATCACCGGGTTCTGACGAACAAGCAAAGGCAGGATATTATTCTGTATTTTTATCGCGGTACCAGGTAAAAGCCGAACTTACAGCAAGTCATTCCGTTGGATTTCACAGATATACTTTTCCTGCTTCAGAGAAATCTTCTATTATTATTGATGCAGGCAGCTTTTTATCTTCCTTAAAATCGCTTGGCGAAAATCAGGAATTAGTCGGGTCTGAAATTAGCCACTGTTCGGCAAACCGTATCGAAGGATACACCAGAGTTAGAGGCGGATGGAACAAGGGAGGAGCTTACACTGTCTATTTTTGCATCGAAACGGATAAATCTGCATCGTCCTTTGGTACATGGACTGACGGCGTATTAAATCCTGAATCGGAACAAGCGGTTGATCATGGAAATAGTAACGGGGCTTATCTGACCTTCCAAACAACCAGCAATCAAACTGTTCAATTGAAAGCAGGCATTTCATTTATAAGTTGTTCAAAAGCCAGAGAAAACATCAACATCGAAATTCCTTCATGGGATTTTGAAAAAGTCAGGCAACAAGCAAATGATACCTGGAATAAAGCATTAAATTCAATAATTGTAAAGGGAGGAACGGAAGGACAGAAGTCCATTTTTTACACAGCACTTTATCACACCATGATACAGCCGACAGACAGAACAGGCGAAAACCCGTGCTGGAAATCTGATGAACCATATTACGACGATTATTACGCCATTTGGGATACTTACCGTACTGTGAATCCTTTACTGATCCTTATTCAACCCGACAGGGAGCGTGATATCATCCGTTCGCTGATTGATATTTATCGCCACGAAGGTTACATGCCCGATGCCCGTTCGGGTAACATTAACGGACGCACACAAGGTGGAAGCAATTGCGATATAATTGTTGCCGAAGCCTTTTTAAAAGGAATTTCAGGGATTGATTACAAAACCGCTTACCAGGCTATGATTACAAATGCGACAATCCCACCGGGAGGATCGCAGGAACAGGAAGGCAGAGGCGGCATCAATGAATATATTAATCTGGGCTACGTGCCAACCGGTTTTGAGCCACCCGAGGTAGAATGGCAGTCTTCAAATCCAAAAAACTACGATCGCGGAGGCTCCAGAACACTCGAATATGCCGCCAATGACTGGGCTATTGCGCAATTTGCCAAAGGTTTGGGTTATAATGATGATTTCGACAATTACAAAAAGAGAGCATCAAATTGGGCAAACCTTTGGCAAAGGGTTAACGACCACGATGCAACCGGTTTCATCTGGCCAAAGAAAGCTAATGGAACCTGGCTGGAAGATTTTTCGGTATTTAAAAATGGTGGATGGGCAAACGTTTTTTACGAAAGCAATTCATGGGAGTATTCGTTTTATGTCCCTCACGATGTCCGATCGCTCATTGATAGTTGCGGCGGAAAACAGGCATTTGTCAGCCGGCTCGACACCTTTTTTACAAATGGATACTTTCAGGTAAATAACGAGCCGGGATTTCTGTCGCCGTGCCTTTACATTTATGCCGGCAGACCCGACAAAACAACGTTCCGGATAAAACAAATCCTGAACAATCACTATTCTTCCGGAAGAGGAGGCTTACCCGGAAACGATGATTCCGGCGCCATGTCGGCATGGTATGTTTTTAATGCCATGGGATTTTTTCCTAATGCCGGTCAGGATGTTTATCTTATCACATCCCCGGTTTTTGAAGAAACAACCATCCAACTATCACTGGAAAAAACATTTACCATCAAAGTTAAAGATCTCGCCACAGAAAATCCATACATCATATCGGCCAAACTCGACGGAAAAACATGGGACAAGGCATGGTTCACACACGGTGACATCATAAACGGCGGTACTCTTGAACTTTTGATGGGAAACAAACCAGGAAGTTGGGGAATTACAACTCCTCCACCATCCATGAGCCAATTTAAATATTAATTACAAATTAATTTTGGATTATTGTAAAATGAAAAGTATTGATAAATCAGTGTTAATAAGGGTATTACCAGTAGTAATTATTCCTTTGGTATTTGTTTTAATGTGTATTTCTTTCACAAAAAAGGAAACTGCAATTTACGTTTCTTTAGCAGGAAATGACTCATGGTCGGGGATGATAAAAGAGTCGAATTCGAGCAAAACAGACGGTCCTTTTGCCACATTTGAAAGAGCAAAGGAAAAAGCCCGGGAAATGAAAAAGACCGGAGATCTGCCTGATGGAGGCTTACATATTTATATCAGGGAAGGAAATTACTGTATCAAAAAATCCTTTGTCCTGTTAGCCGAAGATTCCGGGCTTGACGGCAAACCCATTATCTGGGGAGCGTATCCTGGAGAAAAAGTAAGATTTATTGGCGGTACTGTAATATCAGGCTTTCAGAAAATATCTGACGAAAAAATCAGGGCAAAATTTCAAACCGAATTAAGGGATAAAATCGTGCAGACCAATTTAAAAGCCTTGGGAATAACTTATTACGGCCACATTGCCGAAGGTGAAGACTTCAGGTTTCGGAATATCGGCATGGAGTTATTCTTTAACGATAAACCAATGACTATGGCCCGCTGGCCAAATTCAGGCTTTGTCAGAATAAAAGATGTACCCCAGTATGGTTGTCCCGAATATCACGACACCATTGTTTATATTGGCGACCGGAATTTTGTAAGGGACGGCTTACCTGTTGGCAGGCATTATGGCCGTTTCACCTATGATGATCCACGGCCAAAGAAATGGGATTTGAAGGATGATTTGTTCATGCATGGATACTTCCAATGGGACTGGAGAGATATTCACAAAAGAATTAAAATGATTGATACGGTTAAAAATGAAATTTATCCCGATCTTAAATATTCCGACTGTGGTTATCATATCAGGCAGCGATATTATTATTTCAACATCATCGAAGAACTGGATTCCATCGGCGAATACTATATTGACAGGCAAAACGGGATTCTCTTCTTTTATCCGCCGTCACCCGTCAGCGATGGAATTGCTTATGTATCCGACCTCGAAGAACCGGGAATAATCCTGGAGAATGCCTCAAACATCACTTTTGAAAATATTTTTATAGAAGGGCTTATCGGTGATGCCGTAAGGATGATAAATTGTAAAAACTGCCTCCTGGCCGGATGTACGATAAGAAATATTGCCGGAATAGGCGTTCTGATTGATAATGGAATTGACAAGGATACAAAAAACGGTGTTTTGAGTTGTGATATTTATGATGTTAAATGGGGTGCCAGAATTATAGGCGGAAATAGAAAAACCCTGGAGGGAGCTGGCAATTTCATTAAAAATTGTGACATCCATCATTTTGGAAGGGTTGTTAAAACCTATACACCGGCAGTTGAAATTCTGGGTGTGGGCAACCTGCTTGCAAACAATCATATTCATCATGGCCCCCATCAGGGAGTTCAGATTAAGGGAAATGAAAATATTCTTGAATACAACGAAATTGATAACCTGGCGCTTGAAACCGGAGATGTTGGTGCTTTTTATGCCCACTCAGGCTGGTGCCAGCGAAATAATAAATACAGATTTAATTATTTTCACGATTTGTTGGGGCCAGGTGATCAGGGCGTAAATGCCATGTATTGTGATGACTATATCAGCGGAGAATTTATTTACGGCAATATTTTTGTTAATGCCGGGCACAACGTCTATTTAGGCGGTGGAAGAGACAACCACATCGAAAACAATATTTTTATTTACGGCAGCCCTGGTGTTTTTATTAACGGGCAGGGACGGTCGTGGGCATATCGCTCTTTTGAAGGGAGAACAGGACTTCAAAATGAACTCGATACCTTTGATTACAAAAATCCACCCTACAGCGTGAAATATCCGGAATTATTAACCCTTTATGACGAAGTACCTGATCTCCCAAAAAATAATAAAATCCTTCGAAATATCTCTTATGGTGGTAGATTTCTTGACCTTTATGATGGATTTGATATTTCGATAACCACCATAAAAAACAATCTGATTGCAGATACGATGATCTTAAAATGGCAAAAAGTATTGGTTGAT
>CAIYZW010000559.1 GCA_903930725.1 uncultured Bacteroidota bacterium | reverse complement strand
CCGAAAAAGCCAAAACCGGTGGCAAGTCGAACGAATTGGAAATAATGACAAATCCCTGAGGCCTGCAATTTATAATCCAGGCAAGTTGCACAGCATTATCCATCAAAGTTGTAGCATCATTTACCCGCATTTGTGGGGCATGAGTCTGGACAAAATTTGTTGCGGCAACTAATGCATTTTCCTTGGAAATGCCTTGGCTATATGCCTTTTGTGGAAAGCAATTTACCAGCATTCCAAAAATCAGGATAGCAAATATGTTCTTCATTTTAATTTTTTCTACAAAAATAAGCGATTTGATATTGAGACAAATCAAATATCCGAATATTATTTCTCGGGTAAATCAAAGGCAAAAAAAACCATCAGGATTCCGGTAAAATTACCCTGAATGCCTGATGGCTTGCTTTCTTCCGGAATGATTGCGCCTGCAACCAAAAAAAGGAATTTTCTTAAAACTAAGTAGCGACTTCGTTAAAATGTGCCACCTTTTTTCTTTTCTTCACGTTTTGCTTTTTTGGCAGCACGTTTTTCTTTAAGGTTCTTTTCTGGTTCCTTTTTATTTTCCTTAACCTGTGATTTTTCTTTTGTCATGGCTTATAATTTTTATTGATGGCGATAAAATTAATCAATTATTTGAAACATGCAAAAACCATTCAAATTTTCGGGTGTCAAAAATTAATAAAGCTACTACTTGGCAAAACTCTCAATAAAATCTATCAGCAGCCTCACGCCAAAGCCTGTACCGCCAAGGTTGCGGTAGCTGTCGCGTTTTTCGGCGAAAGCCACACCGGCAATATCGAGATGGATAAAAGGGTAATCGGTAAATTTTTCGAGGAATTTACCGGCTGTAATCATCCCGGCTTCCGATGAACCAATGTTTTTAAGATCGGCAATGTCCGATTTAATCTGGTCGGCGTATTCATCCCAGAATGGAAATTCGGCAACGCGCTCGTAGGTATTATTTCCACTTTCCTTCAGTTTTTCCATGGCTTCGGCAGCTTTGGTGTGCATGGCTACCACGCCGAATTTTCCAATGGCGCGTTGGGCTGAGCCGGTTAATGTGGCAGCATTAAAAACCAGTTGCGGGCTGTACTTTTGGGCATAACTCAAAGCATCGGCAAGGATGAGGCGGCCTTCGGCATCGGTGTTGATGACTTCAACGCTTAAACCGTTGTGCATTTTTATCACATCGCCTGAAGCGACTGCATTTCCATTGAGGCGGTTGTCGGTTGCTGGCATCAGGGCAACCAGATAAACCGGGATATTTAACCTTGCAACTGCAAAAATCACCGAGGCCATCATGGCTGCGCCTGCCATGTCGTGCTTCATGGTTTCCATGTTATTGCCGGTTTTTATATTCAGGCCGCCGGTATCGTAAACCACGCCTTTGCCAACAAGCACGATTGGTTTTTCGTTGATGGCATTTCCGGGTTTCCATTCCATCACGGTAAAAGTTGGTGGGTCAACGCTGCCCTTGTTAACGGCAAGCAGGCCACCCATTTTCAGGCTTTCGATTTTTCTCTTGTTCAGGATCTCCACTTTAATACCCGCTTCTTTGCCCATCGTAGCAAAGTTTTCGGCCAGTTTAACGGCGTTAAGCTGCATCACAGGCTCGTTGACCAGTTCCCGGCAACGGCAAACGGCGTCAAGTAAAATATTTTGCCTGTCAATTTCGGCTTGACCGATATCATCTGAAAAAATTAAAACCTTTTGAAGGGAATTGGCTTTTTCGGTGACATCTTTAAAATATTTTATAAACTGGTAATTTCCTAAAGCCAGTCCTTCGGCAAGCGAAAGCAACGATTTTGAGCTAACGCCGATTCCTGTTAAAACCAAGGATTCCAGCTTTAGCCGGTTGGCTTCTTTTTGAAGATCATCGCCAGCTTTGCGGCAGTTTTCCCAACTTTTGTATTCTTGTTCTTCTTTTTTTATAATTCGTACAAAAACCCAGTATTGCAGCCTGTTGAAGGCAAAAGCTGTGGTTTTATTTGTTTCGTTTTGAGCTTTGATGTAGTTGATTTCTTCATTACTCAAAATATCATTGCTTAATCTGGAAGTTTCGCCAACAAGCAGGATAATGTTGGCATTATTGAGGGTTTGCTGGATTTTCTCAATTTTCGTCGTCATAATTTATCTTATTTTTGGCCGGTAAAAGTAGTGAATCCATCCGTAACAAATTGGAACACGGAGATACGGAGATCACTGAGAAACACAGAGAAAACTTTTGCATAGAAATTTAAAAGAAATAAAACTCTGTGACCCCCGTGCCTCCGTGGTAAAAACAAGCTCGAGGTTCATTGATGACAAGGATTTGTAAAAGTTAAAAAATATAGTAAATCATTTGAAAATAGATAAACTCTTCGATAAAGCCCTCAATTTTGAATTTCTGACCTTGGAAGAAGGTCAGTTTTTGTTGCTGCATGCGCCAACCTCCGCTTTGATGGCCGTGGCCAACGAAATGCGCAAAAAACTTCACCCCGGAAACCGTGTAGGCTGGATTATTGACCGCAACGTAAACATTACCAACATTTGCAATTCGGGCTGCCTGTTTTGCAATTTTTACCGTGGCAAAAACTCGAAAGATGCTTACACTACAAGCATGGACGAATACCGCCAAAAAATTAAGGAAACCTTTGCCCTTGGCGGCGAACAGCTTTTGCTGCAGGGCGGACTTCATCCCGACCTGGGACTCGCTTTTTACACCGGATTATTCAGCAGTCTGAAAAAGGAATTCCCGAAACTGAAACTTCATGCGCTTGGCCCGCCCGAAATTGTGCATATCTCAAAACTCGAGAATCTTTCTTACCATGAAGTCATCGAAAAGCTTGTCGAAGCTGGCCTCGACAGCCTTCCGGGTGCCGGTGCCGAAATTCTTTCGGACCGTGTTCGTCAGGAAATCTCAAAATGCAAATGCTCCACTGGCGAATGGCTTGATGTGATGCACGAGGCTCATAAAATTGGGATCATCACCTCTTCGACAATGATGTTTGGTCATGTCGAAACAATCGAAGAAAGGCTTGCTCATCTCATAAAGTTGCGTGATGTTCAGTCTGAAAAACCAACGCAGTCGGTTGGTTTTATTTCCTTCACCCCCTGGCCCTTTCAATCCGAAAATACCACTTTGCAAAAGCGATTTGGAATAAACAACACGGT
>CAIYZW010000558.1 GCA_903930725.1 uncultured Bacteroidota bacterium | reverse complement strand
AGCAGCGTTTTATGGTCAACTTCCGGAAACGGTACTTTTGGTTCGACAGGCTCACTTAGCACGGTTTACACACCCGGTGCTGCGGATATCTCGTCGGGAGCTGTAACTTTGACTTTGACGGCTTCCGCCATTTCACCTTGTTTGGTGGCTTTTTCTGATAGTAAAATTCTTGACATCCAAAAAACGCCAACAGCTAATACAGGCGATGATGCAACGATTTGCCAGAATGAAACTGTCCAACTTATAGGTGCTGCACAAAACCAAAGCAGCGTTTTGTGGACAACTTCAGGAGACGGAACTTTTAGTTCGACAAGCTCACTAACCGCGATTTATACGCCTGGCGAAAATGATAATCTGGCTGGAAATGCACTATTAACCTTGATAGCTCAACCAACAGAACCATGTTCAGTTTCCGCTTCCGACCAGTTGAATCTGGTGGTTAATTATTGTCATGATTTGTCTATCCCTTCGGGATGGTCGGGTGTTTCAACGTTTGTCAATCCGATAAATCCGGCTATGGAAGCCATTTTCCAGGATGTCATCAACGATCTTACGATTCTTTATTCGCTAAACGGCGTATTTTGGCCCGGGCAAAATGTTAACACCATCGGGCAATGGAACCGTTTGGAAGGTTATACCATAAAAGTTGCCAATCAGATTGACCTTAGAATTGCAGGTTCACGGTCAGCCGACCGAACGCTTCAACTTTCGCAAGGCTGGAACCTGATTCCGGTATTGAGCGGATGTGATGCTGATGTTGAAACATTATTTGCAGGGACAGGTGTTGTGATGGTTAAGGAGGTTGCCGGATGGCAATTGTACTGGCCTGCGCTCGAAATCAATTCACTCGGCCTTTTACATTCAGGCAAGGCATATTTTGTACTGATGAATGCTCAGGCTGTAATTAGCTTTCCGGCATGTTTGCCAGGTGCAATGGCTCCCGGAAACAATTCCGGCAGCTATAAAATGATGGAAGAACTGATAAACACCAGCCCATGGAATATTTTCGGGCGAACGGCACAAAGCCATATTATTGGAGTTGCTAAAAGTTCCATTAATTCGTCGTTGATAAAACCAGGCGATTTGCTGGGAGCATTCGACCAGTTCGGGCAATGTTATGGGTTTGTAAAATGGGAAGACGAAAATACAAGTCTGACTGCATTTGGCGATGATCCTACAACGTCCGGCAAAGATGGCTTTGTGGCTGGTGAAATTGTTTTCTTTAAATTGTTTGTCGCCACCACGGCCAATGAATATGAACTGGAGGTAACCTACGATAACGCCTGGCCACAAAATGACGGATTATTTGTAACTAACGGCCTTTCGGCGATTTCTGGCTTCAAATTGGGCGCAACCCAGATTTATGAGCAAGGAGATTTTGGTGTGCTGATTTATCCAAATCCGGCGGATGATGTGATTTATATTGATCTTAGCAAGCAGCAGGAAATATCTGCAATGTTGACAGATGTGAATGGCAAAGCAGTATTAAACCAACGCTTTACCGGTTTAAGAAATCAACTCGATATTTCGGCTTTACGTAAAGGCGTTTACTTTTTGAAATTAGAGGGCGACGGCTTTTTAAAGATTGAGAAGGTAATTAAACGATAATTTTAAACAACAAATCATTCATTAATCTTCATTTTGTACTTGT
>CAIYZW010000557.1 GCA_903930725.1 uncultured Bacteroidota bacterium | reverse complement strand
CCTCTGTTGAAGGAAAACGCGGCCTTCCGCAACTTCGCCCTCCCTATCCTTCCGAAAAAGGACTCTGGGATAAACCCACGCTCATCAACAACACCGAAACACTCGCAACGATTCCATGGATTATCCGCAAAGGTGGCGAGGCTTTTGGAAAAATCGGCACCGAAAACAGCAAAGGAACCAAGGTTTTTGCCCTTGCGGGGAAAATCAACCGCGGCGGCCTCATCGAAGTGCCGATGGGAATTACAATCCGTAAAATTATCGAAGACATTGGCGGAGGAATTCCTGACGGGAAAAAGTTTAAAGCCGTTCAGATTGGCGGGCCGTCGGGCGGATGTCTCCCGGCTTCGATGGCCGACACGCCCATTGATTTTGGCTCCCTCGCTGAAGTCGGCGCCATGATGGGTTCCGGCGGACTGATTGTTCTTGACGAAACCGACTGCATGGTTGATATTGCCCGTTATTTTTTGTCGTTTACCCAGGACCAAAGCTGTGGCCGGTGCACCTTTTGCCGCATCGGTACGCGCAGGATGCTCGACATTCTGAATAAAATTTGCAGTGGAAAAGGCAAAACCGAAGACCTGGAAGCCCTCGAAAAACTCGCCATTTCGGTAAATAAAGGAAGTATGTGCGGGCTTGGAAAAACAGCTCCAAACCCGGTACTTTCGACATTAAAATATTTCAGGCACGAATATGAGGCGCACATCAACGGCCACTGCCCCACCGGAAAATGCAAAGACCTCATCAGCTACGAAATTACAAACGATTGCATCGGCTGCACCAAATGTGCTCAGCGATGCCCGTCCGGTGCGATTGAAATGAAACCTTACGAAATTCACAAAGTTGAGATGGAAAAATGTATTAAATGCGACATTTGCCGGCAGATTTGCCCGGTTGATGCGGTTATACTTGGACATGCAAAGAGTTGAAATGTTTAAAAAGCATCATGGACTAAAACCTACCAGGTTTTGAAAACCTGGTAGGCTTAATAACCGGGTTACAAAATACAGCTCTGTTTAAATCATCAGATAAAATGGTCGAAATAAAAATAGATGGCATCAGTTTAAAAGTTTCCCGCGAAACAACCGTGATGGAAGCGGCACGTTCGGCAGGCATCGGAATACCTTCGATGTGTTTCAAAAACGGGCATCAGAACCATCCATCGTGCATGATTTGCCTTGTTAAAGATTTGAAATCGGGAAACCTGTTTCCTTCCTGTGCGATGCGGGTTTCCGAAAATATGGATATTTCGACAAAGGATGATGAAGTTTTGATTGCCCGCAAAGATGCGCTCGAGCTTTTGATGAGTGAACATGTTGGCGATTGCGAAGCGCCCTGCCGGATGGCTTGTCCGGCCTTTATGGACATTCCGCTGATGAACAGGCTGATTGCCGGTGGCGATTTTGCGAAAGCGCTCGAAATTGTAAAACAGGAAATTGCTTTGCCTTTTATCCTCGGTTATATCTGCCCGGCTCCCTGCGAAAAGGTTTGTCGCCGCACCCAGGTTGATGAGGCCGTTTCGATTTGCCAGCTCAAGAAATTTACCGCCGCCAAAGATTCCGGAAATGAAACCGCGTTTCTTCCACCAAAAAACTTAAACACCGGCAAACGTGTCGCCATCATTGGCACAGGCCCAGTCGGACTTTCGTGTGCTTTTTATTTACTCAGGCAAGGTCACGAATGCGTGCTTTTTGATAAAAACGAAAAAGCCGGCGGAACCCTTCGTTATTCAACTCTTGATAAAGAACTTCCAGAATTGGTTTTGGATCATGAAATTGGCCTCATTCAAAGCTATGGTGCGGAATTCAGGTTAAAATATCCCATCACAAATGAAATTTTTGAACAGGAAATCATTTCGAAATTTGATGCCGTTGTTTTAGCCACAGGTCTTGCCAATCCTGAACAATCAGACATTTTTGGAATCAGATTATCCAAATCCGGAATCGAAGTTAAAACCGGAACCTTTGAAACATCCCGAAAAGGAATTTTTGCCTGTGGCAGCTCGGTAAAATCCCTTAAAATGGCTGTTACTTCCGTTGCACAAGGAAAATCAACGGCTCTGGCGGTGGATGGATTTTTAAAAGGAACGATTTCAAAACCCAAACCATTTTTCAATTCAAAGTTTGGAAAACTGCAACCCACCGAGGTTCCGGAATATTTAAAGGAATCCTCGGCAGGTTTACGGATTGTTCCCTTTGCGGGAGAGGGCAAAGGATTTTCGACTGAAGAAGCCATCAGCGAAGCAAAACGCTGCCTGCACTGCGACTGCCGGAAACCGGCAAGCTGCAAACTCCGGCAATATTCCGCCGAATACGAAATTGACAGACGTAAATATTCTTCCGGTGAACGCAAACTGCTCGAAAAACATTTCCAGCACGAAACCGTGATTTACGAACCCGAAAAGTGCATCAAATGCGGCCTCTGCGTGGACATCACCACCGGAAAAAAGGAGTTGACCGGATTAACTTTCATCGGCCGCGGTTTCGACCTCAAAATTGACATTCCATTTAACCAAACTTTAAAAGAAGCACTCACCAAAACCACCATCGAATGTGTGGAAGCCTGCCCGACAGGGGCTTTGAGTTTTAAGATTGGGGAGGAGAAATGCTAAAATAATTCTAAAAATTCATCTTTTTAAACGGCTTCCAAACAGATCAAAAAGAAAATTCCCAATAATCCATTTAAGAGGAATAAATTTGTAGTCAGAAAAATGCAAGTTGCATCTTAATATTCAAGAAAATTAAATATCGAAAAGATGAAATTGGAAGTAATCATCGAAAAAGACGAAACCGGCTATTTTGTAGCCGAAGTGCCTGCCTTACCAGGTTGTTTTTCGCAGGGAGAAACGCTTGCAGAAGCAGAATTGAACATCAAGGAAGCCGTTGAATTGTGGTTGGAAGTAATGAACGAAAAAAACAAACATCCTTTAACAGGCTCAAAAAAGCACTTTCACAAAAGAATTGCTGTTGAAGTATGAACAGCAAATTGAAATTATGCTCCGGTTCTGAAGCCGTTGCTAAGTTTCAGAAGGCAGGATGGCTCATTGCAAGGCAAAAGGGTTCGCATGTAATGTTGATAAAAGAGGGGTATTTATATACTTTAGCGGTGCCGTTACATAAGGAACTCGGAATTGGCTTATTGCGAAAACTTTTACAACAAGCCCAAATCAGCGTCGAAGAATTTAACAAACTGTGATTTATTTAAATCATTAAAATACCCGAAAAGTGCATCAAATGCGGCCTTTGCGTGGATATCACCACCGGAAAAAAGGAACTTACCGGCCTAACCTTTATCGGCCGGGGCTTCAACCTCAAAATTGATATTCCTTTTAACCAGACTTTAAAAGAAGCGCTCACCAAAACCGCATCCGAATGTGTGGATGCTTGCCCGACCGGGGCTTTGAGTTTTAAGATTGGGGAGGAGAAATTCGGATTATTATAATTGAGTCCGGTCTAAAAAACTAAAACCTACCCGGTTTTTAAAACCTGGTAGGTTTATAATCCGCATGTTGCGAACTTGCTATACAACATAAAACACCTATTTATACGCGTCTCATAATTCCTTTTACTCATCCAAAAGCTATTCGATTCATGCTATTCTGGCTGGTAAACTCGTTTTACTTATCCATATTTTACTGCAAAGTTGTTGAATTGCCGGCTAAAACAAAGGCATCCTGTAAAGTTTTTCCTTTTTTCACAGAGCAAATGATTTTCAAAAGATAGATTTAAATAAAATATAATCACGTAAAAGGAAAATGAAAAGAAAAGCAATAAAATATTAAATTTGCGGCGACAAATTTTTTAATTTAAACAATTGAAATGTTCGATTCTAAACAACCCCCTTTCATGAATAACAAAAAGAAGGCTCCGGAAACAGGCTTAATCATAAGACTCGATGAGGAACAGTTTAATCAAGAACAAAAGGTAACCAATGATACTTCGACAGACATAAATACACTAAAACTCCTTCACGAACTCGAAGTGCAGCAGATCGAACTGGAACTGCAAAATGAAGAACTCAAACGTGTAATGACGGATTTAGAAATTTCTTACCAAAAATACGCTGAATATTATGTTTTTGCACCATCGGGTTACTTTACAGTTTCCAAAGATGGTAAAATCATCGAATTAAACTACAGCGGATCAAAAATGCTTGGCAAGGAACGATCGGGTTTGAAAGGTAGCTCGTTTGGCTTTTTTGTTTCAACGGATACAAGACCAATATTCAATAGTTTTCTAAAAAATATTTTTGTCCACAAAACAAAGGAAAACTGTGAGTTGATTTTGTCAACTAATGACCACCAACTAAAATATTTGCATCTCACAGGTCTGATTACCAAAAATGACGAGCAATGCACGATAATTGCCATCGATATCACCGATCGTAAACTCGCAGAAGAAGCAATTAGTTTAAGCGAAATAAAGTTCAGGCATCTTGTCTGGAGTATGGATGCAGGGGTGCTTTTGCAAAGCCCGAATGCAGAAATATTTTTGAGCAATCCAAAAGCGTTGGAATTACTGGGACTCAATGAAGATCAGCTTTTAGGAACAACTTCCTTCGACCCCTCCTGGAATGTAATCCATGAGGATGGTTCCCCATTTCCCGGATTTACACGCCCTGTACCTAGGGCAATAGAATCTCTTCAGCCGGTAAATGATGTTATTATGGGTGTTTACCGGCCTGAAATAGGTGACAGGGTGTGGTTATTAGTTACAGCAATACCTCTGAAAAAAGCCGATGGGACGTTACTTCATGTGGTTTGCACTTTTGTAGATATTACCAAACGTATCCATGCTGAGATAGCACAAAGGGAAAATGAAAAATTACTAAACGAATCCCAAACTTTAGCGCATATTGGCAGTTACAAAGTTGATCTGAAAGCACGGACATGGATGGGAACGCAGGAAATATTTAATATTTTCGGAGTTGATGAAACATTTCCTAAAACCCTGGATGCCTGGGCAAGCGTTCTTCATCCCGACTTTAGGGAAGAAGTCTTATTACATTTTCATCAGGTGGAAGCTGAAAAT
>CAIYZW010000556.1 GCA_903930725.1 uncultured Bacteroidota bacterium | reverse complement strand
TGTTTTGCCCGGCAATACGAGCCTCTTTTTTATCGGATTCATACCGGGCATTCATATCAGCAATACGTTTGTCCTGATCTTCAAGAAAAATCTCCCATTTCAGGTTTTTCTGAATAATAAGAAATTTGTTCGCCAGTTTATAATCACCTGTTCCTGTGTAGGCAGCCGCCAGGTTTTCGGCTGAAGATTCGAGCAAAACTTTGTTTTGGAGTTTAGCCGAAACCTCATTTGCCCTTAAAGCAAATTTAATCGCATTCTGAAAATCATTCATCAACAGGTAAACCTTTGCCGTATTATTCAGAAGGTTGGCTTCAATATCCAAAAAGCTGTCGTCAGGAATTTTCAGTAATGCTTCCCCAAAACAATCAATCGCTTGCTGGTAATGGCCTTGTTCGCGATAAACTGCCCCCAGAATATCGAGGTTCGTGATCGAAATGTGCGGGTTTTTCTCAGGTTTTAATACCTTTTGTGATGAATCAACATATGACCGGGCTAACTGATAATTCTTTTGTTCGAAATAAACTGCAGCAAGGCGGTTGAATATTTGTGATTCCATGTTTCCCATGTCTGAAATGTCCCAACAATGGGCCGCTTCATCAAAATACCTGATAGCAGCTTCGTAATGGCCGAGTTCGCGGCTTTTTTCGGCAACCAAAACCAAAAGGTTTACTTTATTTGCCTTGTCCTCTTTTTTATCGAAATGGGCGATTGCTTTTTGCGCCTCGATAATGGCTTCGTCCTTCTTGCCGGATTCAAAAAGTCCATAAACCAGGTTGTAGCTTCCCCAGAAATATGCTTTGGAATCCTGTGCTTCGAGAGCAGCTTGCTGAAGTTTGAGGGCATAATAAACAGCCGAATCCGGATTGTTGGAAATCCAGTACCTCGAAAGGTTCATCAGCGCCGGGATTTTATCCTTAGCCGTTGCCACATTCTCAATCGAAATGCGCAAACTATCCGGGTTTTCACTTTTGAGTGGTGCCATCAAAAGTAAAAAAAATGAAAACCATAAATATCTGTGCATGCGAGTATCTTTTCTTGTGCAAAGATAGCATAAACCAGGTACCTGGAAGGCACAAAACAACTTGTTGAAAAACCTGCAAAAGTACGCCTGCTGATGCTTTTAACCGGAATTGAAAAGTTTGATGGATAAAAGTAAAAGTGAGATTTGGTCTTGACGGAAAGGTTAAAAAAGTAAAGGGTCAGATTTGTAGATATTATGGGTATGATTTTTTTCTGGTTTTTTGACGCTGTCAGGTCCGCCTGCTGGCGGACCTGACAGCGTCAGGGGTTCCCGAAACCTGTCAGCGTTTAATCTTGATTTTCAGACGCTGACAGGCCTGTGCAGCCAAAACCCCGCCGGTGTCCGCCAGCAGGCGGACACGGCTGGGTTTATCACTCATATTTTTGTTTACTCGTATTTTATAGCATCCACCGGATTGCTCATCGCAGCTTTGATGGTATGAAAACTTAATGTGAGCAAACTTATGGTAATGGCGAGTAATCCGGCTAAGAGGAAATAGGCAACCGAAATGTTGATGTGATAAACAAAACTCGTTTCGAGCCAGATATCGAGACGCCACCAGGCAACGGGGATTGCGATTACAAAAGCGATGAGGATGAGCACCACAAACTCTTTGTAAAGCAAGCCAAGAATATTGATCAGCGTAGCTCCCATCACCTTGCGGATGCCGATTTCTTTAGTCTTTTGCTCGGCAATAAACGACGAAAGCCCAAGCAAACCAAGCAAAGCAATAAAAATGGTTAGTATGGTTGCCAGCCTGAAAATTACACCCAGCTTTTGCTCCGACTCGTACATTTCATCCCAGGTTTCGGCAAGCATTTTATAATCGAAAGGCCGTTTCGCGCCAAACTGATGCCATTTTTCTTCCACATCTTTAAGTGTTTGGCTTTGGTTTTCGGGATTTACTTTAACGCTCAGGAAATAATTTGGCCGTTCACTAATAAATAGCATGATAGGCTCCACTTTGTTGTGAAGCGAGTTGTAATGGAAATCCTTAACCACCCCAATCACTTTTAAAGGCCTTCCACCCGTGCCATCGAGGCCTGCGCCCCAGGTAATCTTTTTGCCAAGAGGGTTATCGGTCCAGCCATATTGTTTTACAGTGGCTTCGTTAACTATAACGGCTTCCTTTGCATCGGTGCCCATACCCTTATCAAAATCGCGTCCGTTAGTAATTTCGAGCCCGTAGGTTTTTGTAAAATCGTAATCAACTGCGGCAATAATCATGGCATGATCCGACATCTGACCGTCCTTTTCGATCTTCACAACCTGAATCCATTGGTTATTTCCAGGAATACCCGACGAATTGGTTACTCCGGTAATATTTGAATTTTTGAGTAATTCCTGTTTAAACGATTCCGCCTTGTTCCGAAAAGCTGTATCCTGAAGTTCAAGCACAATCATGTTTTCTTTGGTAAAACCCAGGTCTTTATCGCGTAAATAATTAATCTGTCCCGACACCACAATGGTTCCAATAATCATCACAATGGCAATAAAAAACTGGAAAACAACCAAAACCCGCCTCAAAGTTCCGCCTTTACGTGTTCCGCCAATGCCGTGGCCTTTAAGCACTTTTACAGGTAAAAACGATGACAGATAAAAGGCAGGGTAACTTCCCGAAATAAATCCGATAAATACAGTTACTCCCAAAATTACAAGGATTAATTCCGGATTTGTAAAAACATCAAAACCGATTTCCTTCCCCGAAAGGGTGTTAAAATTTGGAAGCAGAAAATACACAAGAACCAGCGCAATTGCCAGACTGATTAAGGCAAGTAATATGGATTCGGTGAGAAACTGCCCGATAAGCTGGGTTTTATAAGCCCCCGCCACTTTTCGGATACCAACTTCCCGGGCACGTTTCGACGACCGGGCTGTGGCCATATTCATGTAATTTATAGCAGCGATAAGCAAAATAAAAACCGCTACAATACTGAAAATGTAGATAAAAGTTACGTTGCCTTTTGGTAAATCAGCCGAGAGGTTTGAATAAAAATGGGTTTTTAATAGGGGAGTTGACATCAGGTTAAAACTTGCGTTAATCTGGTCGCCAACGGGTTTCATGTATTTTGCGTAAAAACTGCCGAATTTATCATGGATGGCTTTCATGTCTGAATTTTCGGAAAGCAGCAGGTATGTGTAAACGCCGATGTTCCAAAAACGCAAGGGTTCCATGCTGTTAAAATTGTCGGCACCTTGCTGTGCTGCAATGGTTGTACCCGAAATAAGTGCATCAAAACGGAGATGCGAATTAAACGGAACATCCTCCAAAACACCGGTAACTTTGTATTTATCGGTGCCGGCACCTTCAATCATTTCGCCCATCGGATTTTGACTTCCGAAATATTTTTTGGCTATACTTTTTGTAATTACAATCGAATTTGGTTCTACCAGCGACTTTCTCGGGTCGCCCATAATCATCGTATAGGTAAAAATATCAAAAACTGTCGAATCGGCAAAATAGAACCTTTCCTCGTAAAACTCTTTGTCGTTATATTTAAAAACCTCGTTTCCGGCATTAAAAAACCTGCAAAACTGTTCAACTTCCGGAAATTCGATTTTCAGTGCCGGCCCCATTGGTACAGGCACTATTGCAAACTGATCGTGTTTGCCTGAGATGGTAAAATCCGATTCGACCCGGTAAATACGGGATGCTTTTTCGTGATATTTATCATAAGTCAGTTCAGCACGGACATATAGAAAAATAAAAACAAATGCCGCAATTCCGATAGCCAGCCCCGAAATATTGAGGACGGAATAAAACTTATTTTTAGTGATATTCCGCAGGGCACTTTTAAGATAAGTTATTAGCATGTGCCGGTTTGTTTGGGATTAAAGCGCAAATTGTTCCTTTATATTTTCGGTAACCACCTGGCCGTCGAATAAACGAACGATGCGATGGCTGTATTCGGCGTCGCGCTGGGAGTGTGTAACCATGATGATTGTGGTTCCGTTTTTATTGAGTTGTTCCAGCAGGTTCATCACCTCTTCGCCATGAGCTGAGTCGAGGTTTCCGGTAGGCTCATCGGCAAGTATAAGCTTTGGATTTGCTACTACAGCGCGGGCTACAGCCACTCTTTGCTGCTGACCGCCTGAAAGTTGAAGTGGAAAATGCTTTTTACGATGGATAATTTGCATTTGTTCAAGTGCTTTATCAACTTTTTGCTTTCGCTCGGCAGTTTTGTACCCCAGATAAATGAGTGGAAGCTCCACATTCTCGAAAACATTAAGCTCATCAATGAGATTAAAATTCTGAAAAACAAAACCAATATTGTTTTTGCGGAGCGAAGCGCGTTGTTTTTCGGAATGACCCGAAACATCGCTACCCAGGAAATAATATTCGCCACCCGAAGGATTGTCGAGCAACCCCAAAATATTAAGCAAAGTGGACTTCCCGCAGCCCGAAGGCCCCATTACAGCAACAAATTCGCCATCTTTAACTTCAAACGAAACTTTGTTAAGGGCGGTGGTTTCAACTTCGTCGGTGCGAAATATTTTTGTCAGGTCAACAGTTTTAATCATAATGTATTAAATTTTGAATTTTGAATTAGACGTTTGATTATTGTTTAAGTTACCAAAATTAAGCGTTTA
>CAIYZW010000555.1 GCA_903930725.1 uncultured Bacteroidota bacterium | reverse complement strand
CGAATTTCAGGATATTGCCGGCATCGGATTTTCACCCGCTCTGGATGCTATCGGGCACGAATGGAAATATTACAATCTCGAAGAAGGCTTTTATAGTGTGAAACCCGAAATGGTTTTCATTATCAAAAATCAAAACGATTTTTATTACAAACTCCATTTTATTGGCTACTACAACGGCGATGGCCAGACTGGTTATCCCAAATTTGAGTTTAAGAAGTTGAATTAAGAAGTTAGGAGTAGGAGTACATAGAGTGCCTAAAGTACGGTCACAGTTGATTTTTCACTTTTCACTTCCTCAACTTTAGGCATTTTAGTCACTTTAAGTACTTTAGGCACTTCTTCCGCTACAAACCCAATCCCATGCTCACCATCTCGGCGATGTCGTAGTTTTTCATGGTATCTTCCATGTTTTTGTATTTGATGCCGTCGGTCATCATCACCATACAAAACGGGCAGGCAGTGGCGATAATATCCGCTTTGGCTTCGATGGCATCTTCGATACGTTCGAGAAAAACTTCCTTGTTTCCTTTTTCGGCTTCTTTAAACATTTGTCCGCCGCCGGCACCGCAACAAAGCGCAAAACTCTTGTTGCGCTTCATCTCGATGTTTTTGGATGGGATGGTTTTAAGGACGCTACGGGGAGCTTCGTATTCGTTATTGCCGCGACCCAAATAACATGGGTCGTGAAAAGTAACTCTTTTTGACGAAAACAAATCGGTGCTTATCCTTATTTTGCCTTCTTTGATGAGCTTGGAAAGAAACTGAGAATGATGCAAAACTTCGTAATGCGCATCATAGTCGGGATATTCATTTTTAAAAGTGTTGTAATCGTGAGGGCAGCAGGTGATGATTTTAGAAACTTCATATCCTTTCAAAATTTCAATAATCTGCAAAGTCTGCATCTGGTAAAGCATTTCATTACCAGCGCGGCGTGCAGCATCGCCGGTGTCCATTTCTTCTTCACCCAAAACAGCATAATCGATTTCGAGATGGTTGAGGATTTTAACAAAATCGCGGCTAACCTTTTTATAACGGTCATCGTACGCACCGGCTGATCCTATCCAAACAAGATATTCGGGTTTTTTACCTGATGCAAAAACTTCGGACATAACCGGAACTGGAATTGCCACCTCTGTAGCCCATTTCATCCGGTCTTGCGGCGGATATTGCCAGGGAGCCCCATTATTTTCGACATTGGTAAACATGGCGTTAAGTTCGCCGGGAGCAGCCGATTCTTCCATAAACAAAAAGCGGCGCATGTCCACAATGAGGCTGGGATGGTTAATGTTGACCGGGCATTCCTGAGCACAGGCGTTGCAGGTGGTGCAGGCCCAGAGTTCTTCTTCCGAAATGTAATTTCTTACCAGTGATTTTTCATCCGAAAATTCTTTGCCTTTTTGAACCAATTGAGGGCCTTTTTCTTTCATCCTGGCGCGCGTATCCATCATGATTTTTCGCGGAGAGAGTTTTTTGCCGGTGATGTTAGCCGGACAAACCGAGGTGCATCTTCCACACTCGGTGCACGACAGCGAATCGAAATAGTTTTTCCAGGTAATATCCTCAACATCCTTTACACCAAAACGGGCGATGGGTTCGGCTTCACCGGCGGCAGGTGCGGCAAAAGCAGCATTCGGATCCATCATCAGTTTTACCTCTTTGGTTACACTTTCCATGTTTTCGAGTTTCCCGAGGGGTTCGAGGCGGCTCAAAAAAACATTTGGTATCGACATAAACACATGAAAATGTTTGGAATAAGGCAGTGCATTGGCAAAAATGAAAATAGTGACGATGTGCGACCACCAGAAAAATTCGAGCCAAATATGAGCGGATTGCCCGCTGATGCTGTGAACCGGGAGTATATTCCGAAGGATAAATTCGCTAACCGGGTAATATCCTGCCGAATTTCCGGGATGTATCAAAAGGTATGCAGTATTCATCCCCGTCAAAGTTACCATCAGAAAAAAGATGGTGATTAAGGCCAGGTTAGCATCAATTTTCGAAATTTTCTTCATCTCAACTCCTTTAAAGCGCCCGATGTGCATGATAAGCCGCCTGACTAAAAAGGCAACGATTGCAATCCTGACCAGCAAAGCAAAAATATCGCCGGCAGCCATCATAAAATTGTAAAACCAGCCCAAAAATGAAAAGGATTTTTCGACATTTAGAACGCCATCAAAAACCATTTCGAGGCTGCCAAACCCAACCACACAAAATCCCCAGAAAACCAATGCATGTGCAAATCCGATCAAAGGGAACCTGAAAATTTTGGTCTGTCCGATGGCCACTTTCAGCATTAAAAGAAAGCGTTTCGGGAAATCCCTGATGGGAAAAGGTTTTGTAAGTTTAAACAACAATAAAATTTTGGTAAATGTGAAGGCGAAAACGCCGAGGGTAAGCAATAAAATGATGATGAAGATAATTTGTTTAGTCATACATTTAGGATTTTGGTACCTGAATTATTTTTTGATCAAAGCATACAATATTAAGCATTTGCAGGATAATCGAAGGTGTTTGCCTGATGAAATTTCGTTATCATTTTAAAAATAAACTATTTACGAAATTAATTTAAAAGGAATGTAAATTAGATTTTTGGGCTGGCAAGGACGTCTTTAACCTTGAGATGCAAAAACTGAAAGGGAAACAGTATTTTATTTATAAGATTGATAGGGTAATCAGAAGTTTTTTCAGCATCAGGTTTTGATAGAAAAGCATTTATAATTCCTATTACTTCTTTCTAATCGCTAGAAAAAGAACCATTTATCAATTTCCTGATTGTAGCGATTTCATCAATGGTCAAACCGGTAAACCTGATTATTTTTTCGGTAGGTTCATTGTCTCTGAGCATTTCGATCGCAACTTTTTCGATACCTTTTTCGATACCTTTTTCGAAGCCCTCTTCCCGGGCGGTGTCTAACGAGTTTTTTAAGTCTCTGTAATATTTCAGGCTGTCTTCATAATTCTGATATTCTTCACGGCTAAATTTCGCGATTTCGGCAGTTTCAAACAGTTTCAGGAAAATGTCCTCTTTGAGTCTTTCAGGAATTCGGTCAAGTTTATGAAGATTCCTGAGGATAAAAAGCCACTTTTCGTATTTGCTTTCAAGCTCGTCAACACTTTTGTTAAACTTGGGCATTTCGAGATAGATAAAAGTCAATTTGTTGTAAAACAACCTTTTAGTCTCAATATCCGAAAGTTTTACATCGTATCTGAATTTATCTGGTTCGTTTTTGTCTTCATCAAAAACAAAATCTAATATGGCAATGGTGTAAACTTTTTTCAGTTCAAAATCCCAGTCACTGCCTGTCAAAGCCTGGTCGCGAATAGGAAATGTTGAGTAATAAACAGTCCGGTCTTTAAAAAACTTTTGCTTGGTTTTTTGCAATTCGACGATGAATTTTTCACCATGTTCGTTGGTACAATATAAATCAAAAATGGCTTTTCTGTTCAGTTCGGTGGTCGAAAGATTTTCGTTTTTCAAATATGTTAACTCAGTAATTTTACCTTGTTCTTCATGAAGTAATTCATTAAGAAAATCCAGCAATAAGTCCTTGTTTGGCTCTTCGCCGAAAAGCCTTTTAAAGCCGTAATCGGTAAAAGGATTGATGTATTTTTCTCTAAACTCTGTCATTTTGATTAATTTTCAGGCAAAGATAGGTAATTCCGGCTTTTGTAACCCTAGCTTCTGGCATTTTTACAAACTGATGGATTGCATCAGAATATCATTAAATTTGCAGTTGATTTTTATACCAAAAAGGTTTTAACATGCAACAAATTTCAATTTACAAACCCGTTAATAAAATCAGGATTGTAACGGCAGCTTCGCTTTTCGATGGTCACGATGCTGCAATAAATATCATGCGGCGGATTATTCAGTCAACAGGTGCCGAAGTAATTCATCTTGGTCACGACCGTTCGGTGCTCGAAATTGTTGATTGCGCCATACAGGAAGATGCACAGGCAGTGGCGATTACCTCCTATCAGGGCGGCCACCTTGAGTTTTTTAAATACATGTACGATCTTTTTCAGGAGCGTGGAGCCGGACACATAAAAATTTTTGGTGGCGGCGGCGGGGTAATTTTACCCGAAGAGGTTGAAGAACTTCATAATTACGGAATAACCCGGATTTATTCGCCCGACGATGGCCGTTCGATGGGCTTGCAGGGAATGATTAACGATTTGATGGAAAAATCGGATTTCCCGTCAGGAAAAGATATTGAGCACAACCTGGAACGTATTCAAAAAAAGGATGTCGGCTATATTGCAAGCCTGATTTCGGCTGTAGAAAATTACCCGGATTCGGTTAGCGAATTTTTAGCTGAAGCTGTGGCCAAAAATACAAAACACCATACTCCGGTTCTAGGAATTACCGGTACCGGCGGTTCAGGAAAATCGTCGCTGGTTGATGAAGTTGTAAGGCGGTTTTTGATTGATTTCCCCGAAAAAACCCTTGCCATTGTTTCGGTTGATCCTTCGAAGCGTAAAACCGGTGGCGCGCTCCTTGGCGACCGCATCAGAATGAATTCGATATTTAACCCAAAAATTTACATGCGTTCCCTGGCTACACGACAAGCCAATCTTTCGTTATCAAAATTTGTAAAAAATGCTGTTGGAATTCTAAAATTGGCCGATTACGATCTTATCATCCTCGAAACTTCCGGAATTGGCCAATCAGATACCGAAATTGTTGACCACAGCGATGTTTCGATGTATGTGATGACCCCTGAATATGGCGCTGCCACGCAATTAGAGAAGATTGACATGTTGGATTTTGCGGATATCATCGCCCTCAACAAATTTGATAAAAGAGGCGCACTCGATGCTTTGCGCGATGTAAAAAAACAATATCAGCGCAACCATCACCTGTTCGACATCGAAACCTCAAAAATGCCGGTTTATGGCTCGATTGCTTCGCAGTTTAACGATCCCGGAACAAACCAGCTTTACAAAGCTTTAATCGAAAAGATCGTCGAAAAAACAGGAAGCGACTTTTCCACTTCGATGAAACACACCGAGGAGATGTCGGAGAAAATTTACATCATCCCGCCAAAACGCATCAGGTATCTTTCTGAGATTACCGAAACCGTTAGAAAATATAATCACTGGACCGAGGAGCAGGCTGAAATTGCACAGAAACTTTATGGGCTCAACCTTTCGATGCAGATTTCAAAGGAAAAAGGCGGGAATGAACTGAGTGATAATCTCCAGGTTTTGTCCGATGAAATCGCCATTAACCTCGATGGACGTAACAGGAAAATTATTGACGAATGGGGCGAAAAAGTAAAATCATTTAAAGAACCCATTTACCATTATAAAGTTCGCGGACAGGAATTTAACATTGAGACACACACCGAATCACTGTCTCATCTTCAAATTCCAAAGATTTCGCTGCCGGCGTACAAAGCCTGGGGCGACATCCTGAAATGGAATTTACGCGAAAACGTTCCCGGCGAATTTCCTTATGCTGCCGGGGTTTTCCCGTTTAAACGCGAAAACGAAGACCCAACCCGCATGTTTGCCGGCGAAGGTGGACCCGAACGCACGAACAAACGTTTTCATTATGTTTCGCTGAACATGCCAGCAATAAGGCTTTCCACGGCTTTCGATTCGGTGACACTTTATGGCAACGACCCGGATCGCAGACCTGATATTTTCGGTAAAATCGGTAATTCGGGTGTTTCGATCTGCTGCCTCGATGATGCTAAAAAATTATATTCGGGCTTCGACCTGGCCGATGCAAAAACCTCAGTTTCGATGACCATCAACGGGCCGGCGCCAACCATGGTTGGGTTTTTTATGAATGCCGCCATCGATCAGCAGTGCGAGGTTTACATCCGTAAAAACGGTATGGAAAAAGAAGTCGAGAAGAAAATAGCTGATTTTTACCATGATCGCGGAACAATCCGGCCATCATACCAGGGAAATCTACCCGAAGGTCACGACGGGCTTGGCCTGATGCTGCTCGGAATTACCGGCGATAAAGTCCTGCCCCGCGAAGTTTATGAGCAAATAAAAGCCGACACCATCTGCCGGGTTCGTGGAACCATCCAGGCTGATATTTTAAAAGAAGACCAGGCACAGAATACCTGCATTTTCTCGACAGATTTTTCCTTAAAAGTGATGGGGGATGTGCAGGAATATTTCTCAAAAAATAATGTCCGCAATTTTTACTCGGTTTCGATCTCTGGCTACCACATTGCCGAGGCCGGTGCAAATCCCATTTCACAGCTTGCTTTTACGCTGGCCAATGGTTTCACTTTTGTCGAATACTACGTCAGCCGGGGCATGGACATTAATGCTTTTGCTCCCAACCTGTCGTTTTTCTTTTCAAACGG
Organism: uncultured Bacteroidota bacterium; assembly: GCA_903930725.1. Lineage (GTDB taxonomy): Bacteria > Bacteroidota > Bacteroidia > Bacteroidales > 4484-276 > CAJATL01. The sequence goes on along the minus strand of CAIYZW010000555.1, from coordinate 2,870 downwards.
CATCGACCCCGAATATTCGGTTTTGGGCCGTGTTGCCCGTCTGATCTGGGCAAAAGCCATGAAACTGAAATATGGCGCCAACGACCGTTCTCAAAAACTGAAATATCATATTCAAACTTCCGGTAGATCGCTGCATGCTCAGGAAATCGATTTTAACGACATCCGCACGACCCTTCAGGCACTTTATGCCATTTACGATAACTGCAATTCGTTGCACACCAACGCTTACGACGAAGCAATCACCACGCCTACCGAAGAATCGGTACGACGTGCAATCGCCATTCAGCTCATCATAAATCGCGAGTTGGGGCTGGCCAAAAACCAGAATCCGCTTCAAGGTTCTTTTATCATCGAAGAACTGACCGATCTTGTGGAGGAAGCCGTTTTATCCGAATTTGACAGAATAAACGAGCGTGGTGGCGTACTTGGTGCCATGGAAACCATGTATCAGCGAAGCAAAATCCAGGAAGAGTCGCTTTATTACGAAACGTTGAAGCATACCGGCGAACTGCCGATTGTGGGCGTGAATACCTTTCTTTCGTCAAAAGGCTCACCAACAGTGATTCCTGGCGAGGTTATCCGCGCTACACCCGAAGAAAAGGAGTACCAGATAAATATGCTGGAACAGCTTAAAAAAACCTACCATCACGAAACCGAAATTCTGCTTGAAGAATTAAAAAGGAATGTAATCCATAATCAGAATATTTTCGAAAACCTGATGGAAGTGAGCAAATGTGCTTCTTTAGGCCAGATTACCGATGCGTTGTTTGAAGTTGGAGGACAATACCGGAGAAACATGTAAAGTTAAAAATCAAAATTCAAATCACAAAACCCAGGTTACTCTGGAGAATTTTTACTTTTTGAGCCTTTACTCTTTAACAACTCTGAAAAAAAATTCTATTTTTGGCAATGAAATTAACCGTTTCTTTTAGAAAATAAAGAACTAATAAAATGCTGACAAAAAATATCCTCATCATTTATCCGCAGGTAGCTGATACCAAAATCGGGGTTTTTCAGAACAACAGCTGGATTTTTTTTAAGACGATAAAATTTGCAAAAGAAGAAGCTACAAAGTTTCAGGATATCCTGGAACAGGAGGTTCCCCGCACAAACCAAATTCTTAAAGAGCTGAAAGAAAATGATATCAATCTCGAAGATATCGAAATTGTAATGGGCCGGGGAGGGCTTGTTAAACCTATTAAATCGGGGATTTACGAATTAAATGAGGCTTTAAAAGCTGATTTGAAAAAGGGTAAGGGCGGATTACATGAAACCAATCTTGGTGGATTAATTGCCGACAGGATTGCCCGGATGATTCCTGGTGCTCATGCTTATCTATCCGACCCTGTTGTTGTTGACGAGCTTGAAGATATTGCCAGAGTTACCGGCCATCCGATGTTTGAGCGAAAATCGGTTTTTCATGCACTTAACCATAAGTTTGCAGCAAGGAATTTTGCAAAATCCATCAACAAACAATACAGCGAACTTAACCTTATCATTGCCCATGTTGGCGAAGGCGGAATTTCGGTTGGCGCACACCGCAGAGGCCGCATTATTGATGTAAACCAGGCCTACGACGGGAACGGGCCTTTTTCGTACACCCGTTCCGGAACGCTTCCTTACGGAGAGTTAATCGAGACCTGTTATAGCGGCCAATACACCAAAGAAAACCTCCGCAGGATGCTCATACACGAAGGCGGGCTTTTGGCTTATCTCGGTACCAGCAACATCAATATTATCGAAAACCGCATCAAAGAAGGCGACGAAAAGGCCAAATTTATTCTGAAAGCAATGGCTTATCAGATGGTTAAGGAAATTGGTGCTATGAATGTAGTTTTAACCGAACCGTTGGATGCGATAATCCTTTCGGGAAATATTTTCCAATCCAAATTTTTTACCGAAGAAGTAAAACACTACATCCTGAAATTAGGCCAGGTGGTAATTTCGCCATTTGTTTCTGATATGGACGCTCTGGCCGATAATGCTATGATGATTATGAAGGAAGAAGCAGAGATTTTAAATTACGAATAATATTTTAAATACCATGACCCACTGGCTCGAAGATGCTGAACGCGAAGAACAGCATAAAAAACAAAAACCGCTCAAAGACAGTGCTAAAATCCAGGACAAAATGTTCAGGATTAAGCAAAACTATGATGTTAATAAAGACTCCTATGAAGCATTTATTAGCCGGCTAAAAGATCTTAGCGAACGTGCAAACAACCTGCCTATGGAAAAAAGGGAACCCTGGCTGCACATTGATACCAAAGCAAAAGATTCGAAACTCGATAATCATTTTTATTTTTTTTCGACAAACGAAAGGTTCGATAAAAGGGTAATTACAAAACACTTTCCTTTTGTAAAAAACCAGCATTTCAAACATATCCGGGTTATTTATTTTTCGATTTCGAAAGAGATGGGTAAAGTTGAAGTTGAGCTTAAAGAAGATTACTTAGCCAAGACACGAATTAGTTCGGAAGACAACTCTCAGATAAAGGAGTTTATTGATGATGGGCTACAACGGGTGGATGTAATCTTTTTGTACAATATCAGCGATTTAAACAATGAGTTGGCTTTTAAAATCCTTGATTATCTCGTTTATAAAGAAGATTTGAAATCATTGCCTTTTGGTGAGGAACATTTTAAATATAAGAAGGCGTAAGTAATAAATCGCCAGTTGGCAGAATGCATCGGTCAGTTTCAGACTGAAAACTGCCAACCGGCGACTTCCTGCTATCTTCCGCTCATTTCCTTCGGTATTCTTCCTGTTCTGATGCTTTCTGAACGAAGTTTTCGTCCAGTAATCCGTTCGACCATTTTACCTATTTCAAGAATTTTATCAACATCAAGGCCGGTTTCGATGCCCATTT
>CAIYZW010000554.1 GCA_903930725.1 uncultured Bacteroidota bacterium | reverse complement strand
GTCCTCCTGCGACCTTTCGGTGAGGCTGTTTAATTTTTCGCCAATCGTAACGCGCTCAACCACATAATAATCGCTTAATGCAATAGTGGCATCGGCAGTTTCCCTTGAGCTTAACTCACCATGACCTTCGATAAATGCCACTTTGGGTTTTACATTCATTACTAATTTTCTGATGGCATCCGAAAGGGAAAACTCAAGGTTTTGAATGGAGTTGTTCAGGATTTCGTCGGGCGTGGCCGAGCGTTGCGAAGCCAGTAACTGAACCGGCATTTCGCGGCCATTGTAACTTGCGATGGCACCAGGAAATATAAGTTGGGTTGAAGTTCCGTCTTTGGTTTTTACACGCAAATCGGTTGGACTTAGACCTTTTTCGACAAGTTGAGCAAAGATTTTTTTTCGATCTTCGTTGTTTGAACTTTCGGATGGGTTGATAAATTCGTACTCGATATTTTTGTTGTAGGCACGGAATACATCAAGCATTTCGCGGGTTTCGCGCGACAGGCGTTTAAATCCTGCCGGGAAATCGCCTTCGAGATAAACCCTGAAAAAAACAAGGTCGTTGATGCTGCCGAGCATTTCTTTGGTTGCATCCGAAAGGGAATAACGCTTTTCGGAGGTAAGATCAATGCGGGTAAAAACAAATGAACTGATTAAGTTAAAAAGCACGATAATTGCCAGTCCAAGCAATAATTGGCTGAAATTGTTAAACCTGATATTCCGTTTTTTATCTTTCATTTTATCAAATAAATTTTACCATTTCCGGCTTTCGAGCGACAATTTAGTTAGTAGAACGAAAAAAGCGATAAGGCTGATAAAATAAATCAAATCACGTGTATCAACCACACCACGACTCATCGAGATATAATGGGCATTGATTCCCAGTGATTTCACAAAAAGATCAATACTGCCAAATAAATCTAGCGAATAAATAAAATCAAATCCGATGTAGACAATCAAGCTAAGAAAAACCGCCAGAATAAAGGCAATTATCGAATTATTTGTAACCGAGGAAGCAAATAATCCGATGGCCACAAATGACGAACCGAGAAAAATAAGTCCGATGAAGGAGCCAAAAATCCCACCAATATCGAGGTTTCCTTTTGGCATACCAAGCTGGTAAACCGAATAAAAATATACGAGGGTGGGCAAAACCGAAAAAATTACAAGGACAATACCTGCGAAATATTTGGCTAAAATAATTTCGAGATCAGTCAATGGCTTGGTAAGCAGGGTTTCGATAGTTCCTGATTTATTTTCTTCGGAAAAGGAGCGCATCGTAATAGCCGGAATCAGGAACAAAAACACAAATGGGGCAACCATGAAAAGGCCATCTAAACTGGCAAAGCCAAAATCGGGGATATTAAAATCGGATTCGAAAACCCACAGGAAAAGCCCGTTGATAAGCAAAAACACCGCGATGGCGATGTAACCTATTAATGAATTTAAGAAACTCCCGATTTCTTTACGAAAAAGAATTAACATAGCGAATTATTCAGTTGAGACTGCGAAAATAATACATTTCATCTGTTCATAAATTGTTTTCATTGGTCAGATGGAACCAGATGATCAAAATATTCATAAAACAGGAAAATGATTCTGTAAATTATGCTTGTTTCAACCAACGAAAAGAAGGATGGATTATTTCGGTGTAATCGGGCAGGAAAAAATGTAGGAGGGAAAAAACGAGTGACAAAAAGAAAGCAGCCAGTGGACAACAGGCAGAAAAACTGCCTGTCTCCAACTGCTGCTAACCCCATATTCCACTATACTGCTAATTTCTCAAGTTTTTGCAAGCTTTCGCGGATTTCCTCATCGGTTGTTTCGTAATCGTCGAGTAAACCACTAAAATACTGGTCGTAAGCACCAAGATCAATCAAACCATGACCGGAAAGGTTGAATAAAATGGTTTTTTCGACACCTTCGATCCTACACTTTTCGGCCTCTTTGATAACATGTGCGATGGCGTGTGTTGATTCCGGAGCAGGAATAATGCCTTCTGTGCGGGCAAACTTTAGTCCGGCTTCAAAACTCTCGAGTTGTTGCACCGAGGCTGCTTCGATAATTTTATCCTTTAAAAGCTGGCTTACGATGGCTCCTGCGCCATGATAGCGCAATCCGCCGGCATGGATTTTTGGTGGCATAAAATCGTGACCCAGCGTAAACATCGGGATGAGCGGCGTTAATCCAACCGAATCGCCAAAATCGTACATAAATTTTCCACGGGTAAGTTTTGGGCAAGAAGCCGGCTCAACTGCGATGCAGCGGGTTTTGTTGCCATTCCGCAAATTGCCCCGCAAAAATGGGAAGGTAATCCCTGCAAAATTGCTTCCGCCACCAAAACAGCCAATCACGATGTCGGGATAATCCTGTGCTTTTTCGAACTGTTTG
>CAIYZW010000553.1 GCA_903930725.1 uncultured Bacteroidota bacterium | reverse complement strand
TCCATGAATTCAAATTTCTCAGAATTGAGTGTTTTTGTTAATTACAGTAAGCGAAGAAATGCGTATCGTGAGTTTAAAAAGATTTACTTAAAGCCAAATTATTGGCAGTAAATCAAATTTACTGCCAATAATTTGGTATTTTTATTTACCTTTGCCGAAAATATCTTTAGCTATCGCAACAAGCAAATTACATATTGATGAATTGAATCTTTATTTCAAAGCAAAAAAATGCTTTGAAACCAAGGATGTTACTGCTTTTTACAGGCAGTATGAACCTGAAATTCAGCAAGCTACTATTAACTGGCGTATATATACCTTGGTTAAACAGAAATTGATAAACCGTATTGGGAGAGGCAAATTTATGTTGGAAGGTTCGCAAATAAATTTTATACCCGAAGTTTCTACTAAATTAAAAACAATTCAATCAAAATTAAAAAAGGAGTTCCCATTTTTAAATACCTGTATTTGGAATACTTCCATAATCAATGAATTTATGCGCCATCAGCCAGGACGCTTTTATTCAATTGTTGAAGTTGAAAAGGATGCACAAGAATCTGTTTTCTATTCGATGAAAGATGCCAATTATGCAGTTTTTTTGAACCCCACTCGAGATGTTTTAGACAAGTACCTGCCAAGCAATAAAGATGTTTATATAATAAAACCGTTGGTTACTGAAGCTCCAACATTAAATCTCAATGAGTTCAATACCATTACATTAGAAAAACTATTAGTTGATATTTTTTGTGATACTGTTGTTTTCTCAGCACAGCAGGGTTCGGAAATGCGTACTATTTTCGAGAATGCACTTAGTAAATACGCAATAAATCATTCAAAGATGATTCGATATGCCGATAGAAAAGGGAAAAAGGAAAGCTTTACAAAATATCTGAACACAATATCAAATTAATGGCAGTAAACTCATTTTACTGCCAATATATAGGCTATGATAAATATAGAAAACATATCAAGAGAATGGATTGAAAACGTTTCAAAAGCAAACCGAAACGCTGATAAGATGCTCGTTGAAAAAGTAATTCGTGCATTTTTGTTACTTGAAGGACTTGTAAAACAAAACGTTAATTTTGCATTCAAAGGTGGAACAGCATTAATGCTTCATCTGAATTCAACCAAAAGATTATCTATAGATATTGATATTATTTTACCACAAATGCCTGATGATTTTGATTCAATTTTGAACAATCTGGCCATTGAACAAGGTTTTTTAAGAAAGGAAATTCAGCACAGGACTACTCATGCAGCGATAATTAAAGAGCATTATAAATTTTTCTATAAACCACTTCACAATTCAAATCAATAAGAGGATTTTGTTTTGCTTGATGTATTATTGGAAAAGGTACAATATAAAGAACTGACACAACTTCCAATACAATCTACGTTTGTACCTTCAATTGGAGAGCCACTTTTTGTGTCTGTTCCCTCATTAGGAGATTTGTTAGGAGATAAACTAACAGCTTTTGCACCCTATACAACTGGGATTCCATATTTCAAAAATGAAGATAGCAAGAGCATGGAAATTATCAAACAACTTTATGATATTGGTAATCTGTTTGATAAAGTAAACAATTTAGAAACTTTGAAAACTACATTTTATCGTTTTGCAGAAACCGAATTAACTTACAGACACGATGTTGGATTAAACGTACAGGATGTTTTAGAAGATATTTACCAAACATCACTTTGTATTGTGCTCCAAGGTACAGATGGCAGAGGTGATTTTAAACAACTTCAATTGGGGATTCAAAGTATAAGTTCATTTATTTTTTCGGAAAGTTATCATTTGGAAAAAGCCATAACACATGCTTCAAAAGCTGCTTATCTTTCTGCTATAATCAAATTCGATGGTGTTACACTTCATAAATTCAATAACCCAATGGAAACAAAAGATTGGACTATTGAAGTGCCATTAAATACCAAACT
>CAIYZW010000552.1 GCA_903930725.1 uncultured Bacteroidota bacterium | reverse complement strand
GGAAAGTAGGTAAGCGCAATTGCAAGTTTTCCTCCCAATTTTAGATTAAAAAATTAGTTTCTATCCTTCCAAAAATGGCTTGTAAATTAAACATAAGGTTAAAAACCTTATTTTCATCCCCTTAACCTTAGTGCAAATTTTTCTAATGTTCGTTTGAACCTTATTATCTTATTAGCAAATTTCGTTTACGCAACAATTTAGTTTACGAAAAGTCAGGAAGTCTGAATTTGATGAAAATTAGCCAGCAAATAAATTGGTTGTAGAATTTGCAATATGAAAAACAATCCGGAAAGTGTACAAAATTCCATAAAAAAAATCCAACCAGGTTTTTCCGGTTGGATTTTTTTGATGGGTATTTTAAAGACTTTTAAATGAAATCAACTATTTTCCCTGGGCCGGAGCCATCTTGTGGCCGATAAATCCAAGTATCAGCCAGGGAACAATTCCATCGGCAAAATGTGCAAAAATGTCGGGTGCTTTGTACCAGATAAAATTTGTGTAGGGTACATAGAAAAAACCAATCATTCCTATGGCCAGCGCTATCAATAACCGGTTTGTAAGGGTAGGAAATTTTTGTTGCTGAAAAATCCAGAACAGCATGAATGACATCACCAAACAAACCAAAAATCCTCTGATCATCGGCATGGCCATGTCAATTGAGTTGCTTGATTGGTAGTTGAGCACAGCCCAGGGTTTTCCTTCAAGCGATTTCATTGATTCAGCCTGTGCTTCCTCGCTCGATGATGGATCGGGCTGGCCTAAAAGATACATGCCTTCTTTAAGCCCTGATTTAACGAAACTGTTTAAAATCGAATCCTGCAAAGGAGTGTAAGCGTTGGCCGACTTGTGAAAGTTTGGCATTGCATACGAAAAAAACTGCCATACAAAAATGATGATGGCTCCAATAAGCGAAAATAAAAGTCTTGATTTCATAAATAATTAATATTAGTTAAGTTATAAAAAAATTGAAGCGTAAAAGTAAAATGATTTAAACCGGATCAGCATTTTTTTAACATCGAGTTAACAATTTATTCAGGCTGGGATTCCTTAATTTTCCGCAATTAAAATAACCTGTTTTTTTATCAGATGATGAGTTTTGCTAAATTGGTTTTTAACCGTTTACCAGTATTATAAAAAAGGTTTTTATTTTCGGATACTTTATCAGGGTATTAAGGGCTTGAATTTTTTGGGTTACGTTGTCAAAACCTTTGGCTGATGAAGCTTTTATAGTTTGTTTGTTGAATTATCAGGCGCCCATTAAAACTGAACCGGGAAAACGAATTTTTGTGGATAGCTAAATAGTGGTTAAAACGAACTTAAACTTTTCAATAATAAAAAGATGCTTTTGCGTTTGGACTACCAAATACCTGAAAAGAATTCTAATTTTGTGCGTTATTCAAATCTCCAGAAATGATTTAAATTATCGAAATTGTGATAAAATCAATAACTTCATTATTTATTTTGATTGAAATTCAATTCATTAGACAATTATTTCGGTTGGTAT
>CAIYZW010000551.1 GCA_903930725.1 uncultured Bacteroidota bacterium | reverse complement strand
CTCTGGAATGTTCGATGATAAGCCAGGCATTTTTATTGAGCCATTCTTGTTCAAAAATCAAATCGGGCAACAAATCAATACCTTCCAAATCGTAGGGTGGATCAGCAAAAATAAGGTCGTAGCTTTTTGGTGAGGATTTTAAAAACCGGAAAACGTCAAACCTTACGGGCTTCACCGTTTCAAAACCAATTTCCTTTGCAGTTTTCTTGATAAAATCAACACATTTAAAGTTGAGGTCAACGGGGGTTACCAATGAAGCCCCGCGCGAAGCAAACTCAAAAGTAATATTACCAGTCCCTGCAAAAAGATCCAGAACAGTGAGATCTTCAAAATCAATAATGTTGTTGAGTATGTTGAACAGGCCTTCTTTGGCCATGTCGGTTGTTGGCCTTACAGGCAAATTCATCGGTGGGTTGATGCGCCGGCCTTTGTGTGATCCGCTTATAATTCGCAACGTTGTAAATTTAAAAGGTTGAAATAATAATGTTCCGGAATTTCGTCCAGCGCATAGCTATAATTGTAATCCAGCGTACGTTTTCCAAAAGCCACATTTCTAACGTATTTGCGGGTAAGATCAAAAAGCGGGGATGTCTTTGAGATTTCTCCAAAAAAGGTGACGCCGGTTTTCTCGGGATTTAAATTAAGTTGCTCCATTACATAAATTAGAAAATAGACACAATCCTCTTTTGCCTTGTAATTAAATGAATTACTAAAAATCAGATTTCTGCCATCCAGAACCAGTAAATCAATGGACGTGCTTCTTAAATAAGCAAAAATTACAAAGCCTTCATCACTGTTTTTGTTTAAAATGAGCAAATTTTCGATAAGATAACTTGCAAAATGATGAACTGTGACGCCCGGAAAAAAACGCCCTAAAGTAAGGAGGATGTTTTCGGGGATCGAAAAAACATTAACAGCACCAAGGTTTGAAAGCCTGTCGAAAATGATTTTATCACCAAAATCAGGATTATGATTAAACCGGAGATAATCGGCGGCATGTTCATCTTCAAAAAGTGGTGCCGGAATGAGTGTGGATTTTTCGGTTTCAAAAATGATGCGGGTTTCCTGAAAGGGCAATTTCAGCCAATCGGATTTTTGAATCAGCTCAGTTATAATGTTGCTGATAACCAAAGAAGTGGAAACTTCCTGAAAGGAATAAGCTTCGATACCCGAAAATTTATTCCGGTCGGTGTCGAGGATACAAAAAGAAAATCCATCCAACGAAAGTTGAATGGATAATCTATATTTTCTTGAAGCCTCTTTATCTAAAGCCTTATCGAATTTACTTGCTGATAAATGAACCTTCTGGAGCATTAAAACAATAATTACTCCCAGTTTCCATCAGTGGTAGGCTCGGTGAGCGAACCTAAAATCAAATCTTTAACGTTTGGATTTTTAACAAGATCGGGGTCAAGACCGAGCAGGTAATAATCTTTTTTGGCAACAACAGTATAAACCGGAACCAAAACACCGCCTTTATTTAATTTGCTGGCATCCATTTCAAATTTCTTTCCGTTGGAGAAAGGGATCAACTGAATGTCGCGGACATTAAAGCCGGTTCTTTTGCCAAACAAAGAGTCTGCAACCCTAACAAAAGCAATAGTATCACTGATTGTTTTAGTAAGAGTAGAATCGTTTGGATCGAAACTAATACTTACAACCGGAATTCTTCCATTTTCCATAAACCGTATCAAGGTATCGAAACTTGAGGTAAACCGGTTGTTAAGTGTTTTGTAGATTTGCTGAACCATGCGTATGTCTTTGAGGTTTTGAATGACTACTTCAGCTCTGCGATTTTTTTCGTTATTAAATCTAACTGGAGTTTGAATGGTTTCATAAATGAAATAGGCTAAAAAAACAGCCACAATAAATAAAGCAATTTGAATAATCTTAAGTTTCATAATTCCCGTTTTTTAGTACGTGCAAATTTATTAAGTTTTTTTAATTATAAAATATTTACATTAATTTAGTTTTCGGGCAATCGTTATTTGTTCAAACCCTTCGATAATATCGCCAACGCGGATATCATTAAAGTTATCAATATTTAAACCGCACTCATAGCCCGTACTAACCTCTCTGGCATCATCTTTAAATCGTTTGAGAGATCCCAGTTTTCCAGTGTAAATAACAATTCCATCCCGAATAATTCTAACGGTTGTATTTCGGGTAATTGATCCATCAAGCACCATACAACCGGCAATTGTTCCAACTTTCGTAATCTTGAATACTTCGCGAACTTCGATGTTGCAGGTGATTTTTTCTTCAATTTCGGGTGATAACATACCTTCGATTGCCGATTTAATCTCTTCGATAGCTGCGTAAATAATAGAGTAGAGCCGGATATCAATTTGTTCGCGTTCGGCAAGTTTGCGTGCGCCCATTGATGGGCGAACCTGGAAGCCGACAATAATTGCATTTGATGCCGAAGCCAGTAAAACATCAGATTCGGTAACGGCACCAACAGATTTATGAATTACATTAACCTGTACTTCTTCGGTACTCAGTTTAAGCAACGAATCGGAAAGTGCTTCAACAGAACCATCAACATCACCCTTAACAATAATGTTAAGCTCTTTAAAGTCGCCGATTGCAATCCTGCGGCCGATTTCATCGAGAGTGATATGTTTTTGTGTTCTGAGACCTTGTTCGCGCTGCAACTGCTGGCGTTTTGCTGCAATATTTTTAGCCTCGCGTTCGTCTTCCATAACTTTAAAAATATCTCCGGCCTGAGGCGCCCCGTTTATTCCGAGCATGAGCAAAGGAGTAGCCGGCCCGGCTTCTTTTATGAGTTGGTTACGTTCGTTGTACATCGCCTTAACTTTTCCGTAGTGCGAACCAGCCAAAACAATATCACCAATTTTTAAAGTTCCATTTTGAACGAGTAATTTTGCTACATAGCCACGTCCTTTATCGAGTGATGACTCGATGATTGTCCCCATAGCTTTACGGGAAGGATTAGCTTTAAGGTCGAGCATCTCCGCTTCGAGCAAAACCTTATCGAGCAATACTTCGATGCCAGAGCCAGCTTTTGCTGAAATTTCCTGACTTTGGTATTTTCCGCCCCAGTCTTCGACCAAAATATTGAGGTGCGAAAGCTGTTCTTTAATCTTCTCAGGATTGGCCGTGGGCTTGTCAACCTTATTGATGGCGAAAACTATGGGTACGTTTGCTGCAAGAGCATGGTTTATGGCCTCCTTGGTTTGAGGCATCACACTATCGTCGGCAGCAATAACAATGATGGCAACATCGGTAATTTTGGCACCACGGGCACGCATCGCAGTAAAAGCTTCGTGACCAGGCGTATCAAGGAAAGTGATTTTCTTGCCATTTTCGAGCGCAACTTCATAAGCTCCGATGTGCTGGGTAATTCCGCCTGCTTCGCCGGCAATCACATTTGTATGACGAATATAATCGAGTAATTTGGTTTTACCGTGATCAACGTGACCCATCACCGTAACGATTGGTGCTTTTAAAACAAGGTCGGCGGGATCGTCAATAATAATTTCGGTATCATCAATATTGTCGGCACTGGCAAATTCGACCAGGAAGCCAAATTCTTCAGCAACCAAAGTTATTGTTTCGGCATCGAGGCGTTGATTGATCGAAACCGCAAGACCAAGCTGCATACACATCGAAATAACCTGTGTAACCGGAACATTCATCATTGATGCAAGTTCGTTTGCAGTTACAAATTCGGTAACTTTAATAGTATGTTTCGATTCTTCGGTTTGAAGGATTTCCTTTTCTCTTTGTTTATGGATTAAATCACGTTTCTGCCGACGGTGTTTGGAAGTTTTTGATTTTCCGGTTCCACTAAGTCTGGCCAAAGTTTCTTTAATCTGCTTTTGGATTTCTTCTTCCGTTGGCTCATGTTTTTCTTCCTTTTTCGGACGTTTACTTCTTACAAGCGAGGCTGCTTTTGCTTTGCTTTCGGCTTGTTTTTGAGCATCGGTTTGCGGCGGCTTTTGTTGTTGCTGTTGTTCAGCCAAAGGTTTTCTTATCCTTCTCCGTTTCTTTTTCTTGGGCTTAACTTTGTCGTCTGTTGAAGATGCAACCGGATCTTTTTTCTCGATCTTTTTCTTATCCGGCAAATCTATTTTACCAACAATACTAACTCCCTGAAGCTTTGTAAAAGTAGTTTTCATAAAATTATCCGGTTTTGGTTCTTCCTTGATAACTTCTACTTTTGGTTCTTCGACAGGTGGTTTAGCCTCTGGCTTGTGAATTTCTTTTTCGGTATGAGTAACCTTGATTTTTGTAATAGGTTTGGCAGGAAGCTTTTCTGGTTCAACTACCTTTTGTTCTGCTTCAGCCGGAGTCTTTTTTTGCTTTTCGCTCAGGCGTCTTTCTTCACGTTCCCTGCGTTTTTCTTCCTGCGATTTCTTTGCTGGTTTTGTCCGCTCATTGATGGTTGAGAGGTCAATCATCCCGATAATTTTAGGCTGATTTGGTCTTTCGATCTCAACAAAATCATGTTCCAAAACCGGTTCGGACTCTGTGAGAGGCTCCAGGTCAGATCTGTCATGCGAATCGTCAGTTGAAGTTCTGTCCTGCTCAGATATTATCAGAACAGAAATGTCGGCTTTTTCGGGTTCAGCAGGTACCTCCTGAACCGGAATTTTTTCCACAACCTTTACGACAACAGGCTCCTCGAAAACCGGAATTTTTTCTGTTGGCTCCGGCTCTGCAGGTTTTGCCTCTATCTTAGGTTCAACGGGTTTAATAGCTTCTGCCCTTTGTTCCGGTTGATCCGGAACTGTTTCAATGATAGCAGGCTTTTCTTCTTTTTTATGATGCGCGTCAAGTGATTTCCTGAAATTTTCATTTACTTCGACAGTAACGCCCCTGATAATGATATCATCTTCATCATCAGAATCATCATATTCAACCTCCTCAGGTTTGCGGTCTTTAAGAGAGATGGTTTCACGCTTTATTGTTCCGATACCCAGTTTACGGGCTTCTTCTTTTACGCTTTTTTCCCCTTTATACTCTTCTGTGAGCAGATCATACATCTCGGGAGTAAGCTTGGTGTTAGGACCTGGATCAATGTCGAACCCCTTCTTGTGAAGAAATTCCACAATAGTTCCGGTTCCAACATTTAACTCCCGGGCGGCTTTATTGAGCCTTGTTGAATTGATTACTGCCATAAAAAATTTATTCCTGTGGAAATTTACAATTGCTGTAAAAATACTTTTTTTATTCAAATTCTGCTTTTAATATCTTAATGACTTCTTTAGCCGTTTCTTCCTCCAGATCAGTGCGTTTTACCAAGTCGTTTAACTCGATAGTAAGCACGCTTTTTGCAGTATCACAACCGATAGCTTTTAGTTCGTCTATGATCCATTGTTGAATTTCATCCGAGAATTCCTGCAAGTCAACATCATCATCTGTGTCAACTTCAGTGTCTCTGTAAACATCAATTTCGTAGCCGGTAAGTTTTCCTGCTAATTTGATGTTAAATCCGCCTTTGCCAATGGCTAATGATACCTGGTCGGGTTTCATGTAAACCTCAGCCTTTTTACGTAAATCATCAAGAGTGATGGATGTTATTTTTGCCGGACTTAATGCCCGCTGAATATATAATGAAGCATTTGAGGTGTAATTGATTACGTCAATGTTTTCATTTTTCAACTCTCGTACAATTCCATGAATTCTCGATCCTTTCATTCCAACGCATGCCCCAACAGGGTCAATACGGTCATCGTAAGATTCGACGGCAATTTTTGCCCTTTCACCGGGAACCCTCACAATGTTTTTTATCGTGATAAGTCCATCGAATACTTCAGGCACTTCCTGCTCGAAAAGACGCTCCAAAAATGCAGGAGATGTTCTGGAGAGGATTATTTGCGGTGTATTGTTGCGCATATCAACCTTTGAAACTACCGCCCTGATGGTATCGCCTTTCCGGTAATAATCCGAAGGAATTTGCTCAGATTTTGGAAGAATAAGTTCAATGAATTCATCATCCACAACAAGAATTTCTTTTTTCCAAACCTGATAAACCTCACCTGTAACAATCTCGCCAATACGATCTTTGTATTTTTGATAAACATTATCTTTTTCGTATTCCTGTATTTTCGAGAT
>CAIYZW010000550.1 GCA_903930725.1 uncultured Bacteroidota bacterium | reverse complement strand
TTTCAAATAACCGAATGTACTTCGGGAGCCGGCATCATGGTCATACATGGGCACATAATGGTCAATAACAAGGATATGTTTTTGATGAAGGGAGCGGTCACGGTGAAAAAATACATTGATGCCGTTGGGCGAGGATTCCACCTGCAATTCGTGACTCCACTTCTGATAGAATTTTTGCTGATTGATGGTTTGATATTTTTTGATGCCTGAATGTTCATTGCAGCCGTTTGAAATCCCTTCGTGGTGCGTTACCATCGACAGTGGTTGATAAAAAACCTTGTAGCCTGCATGGTGCACCCGCATAGCCAGATCGGTATCTTCGTAGTAAGCAGGTGCAAAATGTTCGTCGAATCCATTAACCTTTTCCCAGACCGGTTTTCGTATTACGAGGCATGCTCCCGAGATGTAGTCAACCTCTTTCAGATAATTATAGTCAGGTTTACAGGCATCATCGTATCTGCCGTAGTTCCAGGCGGAGGCATCATTCCAGATAATTCCTCCGGCTTCCTGGAGCCGGCCATCAGGGTAAACCAGCTTTGGCCCTGCCAAGGCAATTTTGGCGTTTTTATCCAATAAATCAATAATATGTCGTAACCAGCTTTCGTGTACTTCGGTGTCGTTGTTCAAAAAGCAGATATAATCACCTTTTGCTTCAGCAGCGGCTTTGTTGCACGACTTGAGAAATCCCAGGTTTTCGGCATTTCGGATGATGTTGATCCCTTTGATTTTTTCGGAAAGATCAAAAACCTTCTCTGTGGAATTGTCATCAATCAGAATTACCTCGAAATCAATTTCGATGGTATTTTTTAAAATGGATTGAAGGCAGCGGTAAGTTGTTTCGAAGTGATTGAACAAAGGAATGATTACCGAAACTTTTGGTGATGTAGTTTTTTTAAAAATTAAGGTTGCAGAAGTATCAACCGCAGCAACATGTTTTTTTTCTTCCGGATGATTGTTCAGCCTGGCAAATTCGATCTGTTCCTTGAGCCTTTTTCCGCGCAAATACCAAATCAACCTTACCATAAAATATCCAGTTCCCTCCCGCCTCAGTAAACGATAACTGGCACCAATATCATTTCGGAGGATGAATAATTTGTTTGAAACCTTATTACCGAAGACCTGAAACTTTCTTAGCGGTGCTGTAATTTTCCATGATAATGAATCTTTTGCCTTGTTGAGTTCATTGAAAAGCCAGAGGCTCTTTTTTTCGAGGCCGGCGATTTCTGTTATCTGTTTTTCGATTTGTGATTGAAGTTTTTGCTCCTTTGTTAATGCAGCATTTTTCAGCCTTATTATTTCATTATCTTTTTTCAACAACTGTAAATCAAAACCCTTGTGAGCATCCTCAGACTGTCTTTCAGACTCTGCAACCTGTCTTTTAGCTTCTGCAACCTGGTTTTTGGCTTCTGCAGCCTGGTTTTTGGCTTCTGCAACCTGGTTTTTAGCTTCAATGTAGTTTACCGACAATTCATTTAGTTTCTGCGTCAATTGAGCGTTTCTGCTGTTTAAGGCAGCCAGAATAATCCCGTTATCTTCCTCCCCGATTTCATCGAAATTGCAGGTAAGTTCAACCTCGCGGGCGAGTATATGCTCCGAACATTTAAACTGCAAAAAAGGCAAGTTTTCGTGAAACCAATATTCATCATCTTTTGCAAGCAGGTAATTGCCGAAGCTGGGTTTCATGGTCAGGTTTCCACTTTCGGTTTTTACTGTGGCCGTTACATCTGTTATTTTGCAAGGCTTATCGCTGAGGTAAACCTTAAAATCGTCAAACGGGCAGCCTTCCTTACCTAAACTGTACAAAAATGTGTTTTTGTCCAACTGTACGCCGTTAACGATTTTTTGTTCTGCTTCATTTGTATCCGGATGAAAGACAAGTGTAGTTTGGATTTTTTCCTGTTTATCCTCCTTGCCTGTCAATTTATAAATATCC
>CAIYZW010000549.1 GCA_903930725.1 uncultured Bacteroidota bacterium | reverse complement strand
CTTACAAAAAGCTGGTTAATCGAATCGTTGTTGCTGGTTAAGCGAAAATTGGCCTGGCTGCTGATCCAATCTTCAAAAATGATGGCATTATTTTGATTTGCGGGTAAAAAACTTTGGCTGCCGTTTCGGGTTTCTTTAATAATATTTTGTGGAAGAAGCGTTGAAGTGCCTGCATATAAATCGCTTAGCTGAACTTCGAGAAGATAATTCTGTGGAAATTTTGCCTTCACATTAAAATCAAAAACCAATTCGGTGTTTTTTCCAAAGTTAAGCGAATCACTCAGGAAATAGGTTGCGCTATCCAGGATAAGATTGCTTTGATATGATGGATAAACCGCAAAACCAAGGCTGTACGAGGCAACATGGTTTGATGTTCCTTCGGTTTGTTGGTAAAACTCATCGGTAAGTTTGTACTTTACATAAACGGTAGAAATGCTGTCGTTTTCGTGGAAAACCCGCAAACCGGTGATTTCAGTTTTCTTTTCGGCTTCATAAAGCGGAGCCAGGTTGATGTAGGCGATTTTGTTCGCCATTTTACATCCAAACGACAACAAAATAATTATCAAAAATGGCAATAAAAATTTAGTCAGATTTTTCATCAATTTCTTTATTTTCAAACATTTGCTTTGGTAGGTCCTTTGTGGTTTTTGCGCCCAGTTTCCTTATATTTTCGACTTTTGAAATTAAATTTCCCCGGCCGGTTTTAAGTTTACTCATCGAATCGTCGTAGCTTTTTTGAGTTGCATGGAGTTTATTGCCCACATCTAATAAGTCATCTACAAGGCCAACAAATTTATCATACAAATTCCCGCTTTGACGGGCTATTTCCATCACATTGCGGCTTTGATACTCCTGTTGCCACATACTCGAAACCATTTTTAAAGCAGCAATCAGGTTGGTAGGGCTGATAAGCAAAATTCCTTTTTCGTATGCGTACAACCATAAATCGGGGCTATGCTGAATGGCCAGTAAAAATGCAGGTTCAACAGGCATAAAAAGCATCACAAAATCGAGACTGTTAAGGGTGTAAAGCTGCTGGTATTTTTTGTTGCTCAATTCGTCAATATGTTTTCGCACCGAAGCAAGGTGGTCGCGCAAAGCAGCATCCTGTTCATTTTTCTCATCCGCTGAAACATAGCGCTCGTAGGCGGTTAGCGACACTTTTGAATCAATCACCACACTTTTTTCGCCCGGGTAAGTCACGATTACGTCGGGCTGAAATCTTTTTCCATCTTCGGTGGCATAAGATTTTTGGATAAAGTACTCGCGATCCTTCACCAAACCTGACTTTTCGAGGATATTTTCAAGAATAATCTCACCCCAGTTGCCCTGGGTTTTACTTTGGCCTTTAAGCGCACGGGTAAGGTTTTGAGCCTCTTTGCTTACTTGTTGGTTAAGTTCGGCAAGTTTTTTTACTTCTTCTTTTAACGAAAATCGTTGCTGGGCTTCTTTATCGTAAACATCATCAACTTTTTTCTCGAATTCCTTTATTTTCTCTCCCAGCGGCTTCAAAATCAAGGCAATGTTATCGCGGTTTTGCTGTGTAAACTTCAGGCTTTTTTCTTCAAGAATTTCGTTTGCCAGATTGCGAAATTCGAGATTAAACCGTACTCTGATTTGTTCCAGTTCCAATTTTTGTTCGTTTAACTTTTTGGATAAATGCTCAAAATCAGATGATTTGGCAGTGAACTTTGAAGTCAGGTCGAGGATGGAATTGTCTTTTTCCAAAATTTGCAAACTCAACTTTTCTAAATTTGCTTCAAGCATTTTAAGTTTTTCCTCGGCCACCTTGGTATTTGTGCGTGAAGTATTTAATTCGTTCTGAAAATTTTCCCATTCAGCCGGCAAAACATTGATTTTTGAAAGAAACTTTGTACGGGCATAAAACCAGGATAGCAGCGATCCGGCAATGATTCCGGCAATCAAAAAAAGAAATTCCATGTATAAAATTTTGCCACTAAAAGTAGCTATAATCCCGGAGTTGGGATCGCAAAGTTTTTGTTTTGATAAAATCATCCGGATGATTTTTTATCATGATTAGAATTCCTCCATTAAAATAGTAACTTTACAAAGGTTTTGAAACGGATGGAATTTTTAAAAACTTTAAGGCTATGAAGACTTTAAGATTTGTAAACCTGTTTTTTGTATTGATATTTTTACCGGTATTTTCTAACGCTCAAACCATCATTCATGCTGATAATTACGGCGGCAGGCAGCAATTTAAGGATTTTATAAAAGAAGAGATGGTTTATCCCGAAAAAGCGTTGCAGACACAAATCGAAGGAACCGTGGTGCTGACTTTTATTGTTGATAAAGATGGCCAGGTGAAGGACACAAAAGTCAGCCAATCGGTGAGTACCGAAATTGATGCCGAAGCAATGCGGCTGCTGGGGCTTTTACTCTGGGAACCCGCCGAATATCGCGGGATGAAATTAGAAGAAGAAAAGACGATTGAATTTGATTTTGCAATAAAAAAATACCACAGGTGTACCGAAAGTCGTGGTTACGAAAAATTGGATTTCCCGATAAAACCAGTTGATACCTCAACTAAAATTTACGAAACTATTCATCTCGATAAGCAGCCAAAGCCTGTTTACGAAAGCAAAGGAATGAATTTTGCCTCTTTTATCATGAAAAACATGACTTACCCTGAAAGCGCTGTAAAACAGAATATTTCGGGAAGTGTGACTGTTTTTTTTGTTGTCGAACCTACCGGGCGGATTTCAAACGTCAAAATCGAGAAAGGTGTTGGTGCCGGGTGTAATCAGGAGGCTATCAGGCTTTTAAAACTCATGAAATGGATTCCAGGCGTAAAAGATGGTTTGGCGGTAAGAACAAAAATGACTTTGACCATCACTTTTAACCTTCAGGATTTCGAGAATCAAAAGTACGTTCCTGCAAATAATTCCAATCAGATTTAAAAATTGATGACACGAATTGGCCTTCTATCCGACACTCACGGTAGCTTTCCCGATCAAACCTTTTCGTTTTTTAAAGATTGCGACGAAATATGGCATTGTGGCGATTTTGGAAATATTCAGGTTGCCGATAAACTAAGCTCATTTAAAACTTTAAGGGGTGTTTTTGGAAATATTGATGGTCACGAAATCCGGTCGGAATATCCCGAAACACAGGTTTTTGAGATCGGGCAGTTAAAAGTTGCGATGATTCATATTGGCGGTTATCCCGGAAAATATAGTTTTCAGTCACGCGAAATCATACAAAAAGAAAAACCCGGACTGTTTGTTTGCGGCCATTCTCACATTTTAAAAGTGATTTACGATCAGAAAAACGAACTTCTTCACATCAATCCGGGCGCTGCCGGAAATTATGGTTTGCACCAGGTGATAACATTAGTACGTTTTACGATTGATGGAAAGGAGATCAAAGACCTCGAGATTTTCGAAAAAACACGGTAAAATCTAACTTATCTCAGGCGGTCAGCCGATCGGACAAGTTTTTCGTCTTTTTGGATAAAAAGGTTTGCCAGAAAAAGCAAAACTATTGATAATAAAGGAAATATACCACCAGCCCCGTATTCCGGAACGATGTTGGTTTGTTTTTCGAGTATGGTGGAGTAATAAAAAATTCCTCCTACCAGCAATACATTTATAAAGATATTGAGGTAAATAATCCGGATTTGCAAAATGCGGTTGCGAAACTTGAAAATTGTAAAAATTGCAAGCCCCGAAATGATCAGTTGCAAAACCGCAAGTGTAGTAGTGAAAGCTTTTGAAAACTGGATGCCTTGTGTTGCCACATCGCCGAAAGGCTGGCGTGAATAATCACGGACCGAACACACAAAGAATTTATAATAAGCAACATCCGAAAGGTAGGTGGCAATTGGGAATAAAAAAGTGAGTATTCCAAGAACTGCAACCAAAAACAGAAAAACCGATTGTAAACGCTGAATCATTGTATTAGGATTTTAGATTTAAAATGAACGGCTGCAAAGATAAAATCATTTGGCTTTGGTTAATTAATTGAGCCGAATTGAAAAACAAGATTTTTGACCTGATAAAAAACTTGTTTTCGTATTAAAAGAAATATTTACATTTGCATCCTCATTTCAAATACGTTGTATTCATTACAAAATGTCGTTCGAGTTTCAATTCAAATTTTAATCTTTATTTATTGAGAACATTCTGTTAATCATTTCAACTCAATGTCAGAGCAGGAACAGAGTAAGGCTGGCGAATCTAAAATCCAAATCAATATTGTTTTATTCTGTTCATTTAATCCAATGAATTGGTATTCATGCACATCAAAATTTAAAAAGAAAATAAATTAATATTTAGATAAATGTACGATATAATCGAGCTAAACGGAAAGTTGCTGCAAGAGCTAAAAGAAATTGCCAAAAAATTAAATATCGAAAAACTGAACACGCTTAAAAAGCAGGATCTGGTTTTTAAGATTTTAGACCATCAGGCCTTAAATGCGCCAGCAGAGGCAAAAGCTGAAGAATCGGAAGATGACAGCAAATCACGCAGCAAGCGCAGAAGAATTGGTCCGGAACTTCCAACAGGACCAATAAAAGAAAAACTAGCTTCGAGTGCAAGTGGAGATTTTTCCACCTCATCGCTAAAAGAAGAAAAAGAAGCAACAAAACTTGAGTTGGATCAAAAAAACCGTATCGCCAAAAAAGCCGATTTGTTTGCCGATTTCCCAAAAACAACTTTATGGGAACCACGTAAAGCCGAACCGGTTGACCATCCTGAAGAGAAGAAAGTTTTTGTTAAAGAAGAACGCAAAGAAGAAAACCGGGGCGAACGTAAGGAAGAACCTCGTCATGAAAAGCGACAAGAACCCGAAAAACGTCAGGAACCCGAAAAACGCACCGAAAATGAGCGACAACCATCAGAAGATAAATTTAACAGGGATAATACACCAAAACCTAAATTTCAACCTCCGGTTCCAGGGCGCAAGCGCGATGCTTATGCTTTTGAGTTTGAAGGAATTGTGGTGAGCGAGGGCGTACTCGAAATTATGCCTGACGGTTATGGTTTTTTGAGGTCGTCGGATTATCATTACCTCAATTCGCCCGATGATATTTATGTTTCGCAATCGCAGATTAAACTTTTTGGCCTCAAAACTGGCGACACCATTCGCGGAAGCATCAGGCCACCAAAAGATGGCGAGAAATATTTCCCGCTCATCAAAGTTGAAGAAATTAACGGCAGAGACCCGGAAGAAGTCCGCGACAGGATTCCTTTCGATTTTCTTACACCACTTTTCCCTGAGAAAAAATTCAGGCTTACAGGTCATCCCGGCGAAACAATTTCGACCCGTGTAATTGATATGTTTACACCAATTGGCATGGGTCAGCGTGGTTTAATTGTTGCCCAGCCAAAAACAGGTAAAACAGTTTTATTAAAAGAAATTGCCAACGCCATCGCTTACAACCACCCCGACGTTTACATGATCGTTTTGCTTATTGACGAACGTCCTGAGGAAGTAACCGACATGGAGCGCAGCGTAAGGGCCGAAGTGATTGCATCAACCTTTGACGAACCCGCCGAAAAGCATGTTAAAATTGCAAATATCGTTCTCGAAAAAGCCAAGCGTTTAACCGAATGTGGCCACGATGTGGTGATTCTGCTCGACTCCATTACCAGGCTTGCACGTGCATACAACACGGTTTCCCCGGCTTCGGGTAAAGTTCTTTCGGGCGGTGTTGAGGCAAACGCACTTCATAAACCAAAACGTTTCTTTGGTGCTGCACGCCAGATCGAACATGGTGGCTCGCTCACGATTATTTCGACTGCGCTTATTGATACCGGCTCGAAAATGGATGAAGTAATTTTTGAAGAATTTAAAGGAACCGGTAACATGGAGCT